>JAJZPX010000155.1 GCA_021811025.1 Actinomycetes bacterium | reverse complement strand
CGGTAAATTCGGAAGATCAGCCAGGGTTCCCACATCGAGCGCGGCATCACGCTAACCCCCGAGAACTCCTCATGAGCGGCCTTTGGCCGGTCTCCTCCCCGCATGGTCATCACGAGACGGACCAGCTCGCCTCGCCGCTCGAATCCTGCTCGGGCGAGGGCTGAAGCGACGATGTACGAGAGCAGAGGGTTCGAGGCGACCACGACGTTGGCTCCCGGAACGAGTTTCGGGAGCAAGACGCGTCCCCATCGGCAGAAGAAATCGTCCAACTCGTCGAGTTGATCCGGGGTGAGCGTCGTGAATCTGGGCAGCGGCGATCGCTTGTGGCCGTCGAATGAGGGAGGAATCCGCCAGACACCGCCCTCGCCCTTGCGGAGCTTGGCCTGCTGCTCGGGCGTGTACTCGTGCAACCCGTACGGCGGGTCGGTCACGACGGCGTGCAAGCTCCCATCAGGCTGCGCCTGGAGCCACCCGATGCAGTCCGAGTTGACCATCCGGGCGCTTCCGACACTGAACTCGGGGAAGTCCACTCGTTCGAGAGGGGCAGCTGCCGGAGTCGGCGACCCCAAGTGTCCCAGACCCTCGATAGGGATCTGGAGCCCCGGCTGGACGGAGTAGAGGCCTCTGGCCTCTCGCACGAACAGCTCAGGCGTGTTGATAGTGAGGTACGAGCGGACTGACGAAGCAGGAGTGGGACCGAGAATCGCGCTCACGTCCTGAGCGATCTGGCTGGGAGACTGAGGGGTTTGCTTCGCAATCAGAGCAAGAAGGATCGCGTCGCGAACCTTCCCGGGTCTCCTTCTCTGAACGGAATACTCGGTCATACTACGTAGATATGACGTCTAGACGTCTTTGTCAATCGCCGGACGCACTTCGGATGTCGCCGAATCGCGGTTGGAGGGAAGCGAGAGACGACTACGCCGCCCGCGCGCCCAACACGCGTCGTCGCACCTGCGACGCCGCGATGGCGAGCGCGAACGCGCCCGACGCGACGGCGATGATGGAGAAGCTCGGCGGCAGCACCGGCACGGCGAGGCTGAGCGCGAGGCCCGCCCAGGTGTCGGCGACCGCGATGACGGCCGAGAGCGGCAGCGCCGCGAACGGCCGCGTCGTCAGTCGCTGCGCGGTCGCTGCCGGCGCCGACAGCAGGCCGAGGAGGAGCAGGGCCCCGACCGCCTGCGTCGCCTCGCCCGCGGTCACGCCGGCGAGCGCGAGGAACAGGATGCCGAGCCACCGGGCGGGCACGCCGAGCGCCCCGGCTACCTCCGGATCGAGCGAGGAGAAGAGCAGCGGCCGCGCTATCAGCAGCAGCAGGACGGCAACGACGATCGCCACCACCACGACCGTGGTCGACTGCTGCGTGGTGAGGCCGAAGATCGAGCCGAACAGCACGGTGATCCCGGCCGTGCCGTTCCCCGCGCCGCCCGACGTGGTGTAGACGGCGAGGAAGAAGACGCCGAGGCCGAGGACCCAGGCCAGCACGTTCCCGATCACGACGTCGTCCGCGCGGCCGCGCCGGCCGAGCGCCCCGATGAGCACGCCGGCCCCTACGGTCGCGGCGAACAGGCCCACGCGCAGGTCCAGGCCGAACGCGAGAGCGCCCGCGGCGCCCGCGAAGGCGACGTGCCCGAGCGCGTCGCCCGTGAAGACCTGCCCGCGCGTCACGAGGAAGAACCCGACGAGACCCGCGATCGCGGCGATCGCCGTGCCGGCGACGACGGCGTTCGCGACGAACGGCTGCTGCAGCGTCTGGACGAGCGACGCCGGCATCAGACCGTCCCCCCTGCGAAGGCGCGCCTCTCCCCGACGGCGTGCGAGATGCGCGCGGCCACGTACGCGGCGAAGGCGAGAGTGGTGATGAAGAAGCCGGTGGGGTACGGGACGTAGTAAGCGAAGGCGAGCCCGGCCCATGTCACCGCCACGGCGATGGTCACGCTGAGGAGCAGGCCGAGCCCGGGCCGCACGGTCAGGAGCTGGGCTGTCGCCGGAGGTGCCACCAGCAGCGCGAAGATGAGCAGCGCCCCGGTGATCTGCGCCGCTTCGGCGACGGCCGCCCCCAGCAGCAGCAGGAAGACGACGGACAGCGCCCGCACGGGGACGGTCCGGGCGGCGGCGACCTCCGGATCGAGCGAGGCGAACAGCAGAGGCCGCCCGATCGCGGCGAGGACCGCGAGCGTTGCCGCGCCGACGACGAGCAGCGCCGTGACCTGCGCGCCGGTGATCCCGACGAAGCTGCCGAACAGCAGCGCGCTGATGCCGCTGAGGAAGCCGCGATAGAGGCTCGAGAACAGGAACCCGGACGCGAGCGCGAACGCCTGCACCGTGCCGGTGACGGCCGACTCCTCGCCCCGGCTCGCGCCTGCCGCGCGAGGCACGACGGCGATGACCAGCGCCGCGGCGATGCAGAAGCCGAAGTAGCCCGCGGCGGTGCTGATGCCGAGGAGAGCGGCGCCGGCTGCGCCCGGGAATCCGACCACGGCGAGCGCGTGACTCGTGAAGCTCTGCCGGCGCAGAACGACGAACCAGCCGATGGCTCCCGCGACGACGGCAACCACCGTCCCCGCACGGAAGGCGTTCACCATGAACGGGTACGAGAAGATTTCCTGGTAGGCGCCGACAAGGGCAGCCATCTCAGTGGCACTCCTGACCCGGCCCGCAGTTGACCTGCTGCCCGATCACGGCGAGCCGGCCGTCATCGGCGCGGAGAACGTCGACGCGCGTCCCGTACAGCCTGCTGAGCGTCTCGCTCGTGACGATCTCTGCCGGCGTGCCTGCAGCGATGCGCCCCTCGGCCACGTAGGCGACCGTGTCGACGTGCGGAAGCAGCGGGTTGATGTCGTGCGTCACCATGAGGACGCCGATGTCCCGCTCCCGGCAGACCCGGTCCAGCAGCGCGGTCACCGACGCCTGGCTCGACAGGTCGAGGCCCTCGAGGGGCTCGTCGAGGAGCAGCACGGCCGGGTCGCGCACGAGCGCCTGCGCGATAAGCAGTCGCTGCTGCTCGCCGCCGGAGATGCGCCCGACCGGGTGGTCCGCGTACTCCGACGCCCCGACGAGATCGATGACGTCGCGCACGTGCGCCTCGCGACGGCGGGCGGCGGCGCTGAAGAACCGCGCGCCGGGCAGCGGCACCCCCCAGCGGTCCCCGTCGAGGCCGAGGCGCACGAGGTCGATCCCGCGGATGCGCACCGACGGATCGAAGCTGCGGCGCTGCGGCAGGTATCCGACGCGATGGTTCTCGACGCCCGGCGGCTTGCCGAGAACGCGGACGGTCCCGCCGGACGCGGGCAGAAGGCCGAGGATCACGTTGAGGAGCGTCGTCTTGCCTACGCCGTTCGGGCCGAGCACTGCGAGGAACTGCCCGGGTCGCAGCGCGAGGTCGACGCCGCTCCACAGCACGCGGTGATCGACCTGGACTGCGGCGTCACGCAGCTCGACGAGAGCCGGTCGGCTCCCGTCACCGGCAGCAGGGCCTCTCGCCTCGGCGCTCACGCGATCACCTTCCCGTCGCCTGCTTCAGCGCCTGCTCGATCGCCCGGAGCTGCGCGGTCTGCCAGTCCTGGAACGTCGCGTCCGCCGGCTCGAGCGTCTCGGTGATCGTGACGACCGGGATGCCCGCCGCCTTCGCCTCGCTCACGAGCGCGGTCACGTCCGGCGTCGAGTTCTGGCGGTTGTAGATGAACACCTTGATTCGCTTGCTCCGGATCTGCGCGTCGGCGGTCGCCTTGTCGGCGGCGGTCGGGCCCGTGCCCTCGCTGATCGCGTTAAGGAAGCTCGCGGGCGTGAGCAGATCGAGGCCGAGCGCCTCGGCCAGCGGTGTCACGATGCTCTCCGACGCGCCGATCGGCGTCCCGGCGTACCTGCCCCGGATGCGCGCGATGAGCGAGTCGTACTCGGCGAGCGACACCGTCTCGAAGTGCCGCCGCCGCTCGTCGAAGTAGGCCGCATGCGCCGGGTCGAGCTTCTTGTAGTCCTCGGTCGTCCGCGCGATGACCTCGTGCACGCTGCCGGGGGAGTACCACTGGTGGGGATTGCCCCCCGGCGGCACCCTCACCAGGTCGCCCACGTTGATGACGAGGCGGTCCGGGTTCGGGCTCGCCGCCAGGATGCGGTCCATCCAGGTGTCGTAGCCGATACCGTTGTAGAGGACGAAGCCGGCGGTCGAGATGGCTCGCGCGTCGGCGACGGTGGGCTCGTAGTCGTGAGGATCGGTGTTCGGGTTGGTGATGATGCTCGTCACGCTCGCGCGCGTCCCGCCCAGCTGGCTCGCGATGCTGCCCCAGAAGTTCTCGGCCGCGACCGCCTGTACGCGGGCACCCCTCGTGGGCGAGGGCGGCGCCGTCGAGCAGGCGGCGACGGCCGCCGCGGCAGCCATGAGGAACGCGACGAGAGAGCCCCGCTTCACCCTGCCCTCCTCGACGCCGGTCGCACACGGAAGCGCCCCCGCCCGGGCTCGTCGCCGGGCTCCGGCGCGGCCCGCTGGCACGAAGGGCAGATGCCGTACAGCACGAGGCGGTGCCCGGTGATCCGGAAGCCGTTCGCTCCGGCCGAGGTCCCCCCGACCGGGCACTCGGCGTCCTCCACCATCCCGCAGCACGTGCAGACGACGTGGTGGTGATGCCCGGCGTCGACGCAGCGGGCGTAGACGACGGCGCCGTTGCGCTCGCCGACCGGCTCGATGAAACCGGACGACTCCATGGCCGCCAGCGCGCGGTACACGGTGGCCAGGCCGATCCCCGGGTCGTCGAGCCGGACGAGGGCCGCGAGATCCTCGGCCGAGAAGGCGCGGTCCGGCGACGCGTCCACGACGAGGGCGATGGAGACGCGCTGCCTGCTGACGCGACCGGTCCCATATGCCGAGCGGCCGAAGGCCCTCATTTCCGGACTTGCTGTCACGGTCGCCTTCTTACCGAGAATCATTCTCACTTACAGCATACCATTCGCGTTCCGTCCCGCAGGCCGGCCGGGGAGCCATGTGAGAACGGTTCCCGAATCCGGGCGAACGTACCCGATCGCACCCGGCGCCGCGCCTTCTCGGCCGAGGCTTTGCTGAAGCATGCGGCGACTAGACCGTGGCGGCGTTTGGTAAGCTCCTCTCGACGGAGGAGGAGGTTCTCTTGATGCGGAACGTGAAGCGCGTGGTGCTGTTCGCCCTCGCCGGCGTGCTAGTGTTCGCGGCGGTCGGCTGCGGCGACCAGACGGCGGAGGCGAACAAGGCCGTGGACGCGGCGAACGCGCAGATCAAGGCGTACACGCAGGCGGGGGCGGAGCTCGAGAAGCTGATGAGCGACGCCGAAGCGCTGCCGATGGACGCGGCGAACGCGAAGAAGGGCGTCGAGCTCACGGACCAGATGACGGCCAAGCTCGAGGAGCAGCGGAAGGCAGCGGAAGCCGCGCGCGCCGAGATCTCGAAGATCAAGACGATGAAGGTCA
>JAJZPX010000154.1 GCA_021811025.1 Actinomycetes bacterium | reverse complement strand
GCACCACGTAGTACCACCACAGCGCCTGAGGTCCCTGTCCGGGCAGGACGGACCATAGCCAGAACAGGTACGGCTCACGGTAGTTGAACAGCACCGTCGGCGTCCCGAGTCTCCGCTCGTCCTCCTCCACGGCGCGCCTGAAAGCGGGGTAGAAGGCCTCGCCTCGCCTCACCGCCTCCTCGGTCCGCGTGAAGATCGCGCCGTCGAACACCCACGGCCGGGAGAGCTTGTCCATGCTGTAGGTCATGTGGACGTCGTGCGTCTCCGTGAAGGGCCCGGGAAGGACGCCGAGCAACCACAGATACGTCACAACGACCAGGCCCACGCCGACCACGGCGACGCCGTGCCGGCCATCGGCCAGGGCGATTGAGCGGACGAGGACCGCGACGAGCGCGGAGAGCACGACGGCCGCGAGGAACAACCCCTGGGCCGGCATCCGCATCGAGAGCAGGAGCCCGAACGAAGTACCGGACGCACCGATGGCAGCCGCCGCCCACGCGGGCGTCCTGGAACCGACCAGCAGCCCGACCACCAGCCCGACGAAGATGGCTCGGACGACGAGGGTCGCCGTGAGCTGCACGACGCCGGAGGGCACGATGAATGCGGCGCAGACGAGCGTTCCGCAAACCAGCGCCGCCACCGCTCGCTTGGTCGTTCGCGGAATCGGCACGCCGCCCACGTCAGATCCCGGCTCCCCTCAGGATGGTGAGGCGGGTCGACCCGTCGGGGTGCACGCTCATCAGCTGCGTGGTCTCGCCCTGCAGCTTGTTCCCGTCGATGAACAGGATGCTCGTGCCGTCGGCCGACCACTTGATGAGGTAGTCGTCCCGCCGCAGCGAGAGCGACGTGTCGAGCGTCCCGTCGGCCGTCATCGCGCGCAGCCGCGAGTGAAGATCGTCCCCTGTCACCGCGAACGCGAGACGGCTCCCGTCGGGCGACAGCGTGAGCTCGTCGTACATGCCCGCCTCGGGATCCGAGGGCCCGCCGGCGAGCTGCTTGTCGTCCTTGCCGTCGAGCCGGACGCTGTGCAGCGCCATCGCTGAGCGAGACGCGCCCCCGACCGAGTAGAACAAGCGGTCCGCTCCCAGCGCGAGATCGTCGACGCGGCCCTTCACGGAGATCCGCGTCGGCCGTTCGTTCTCGTCGACGAACGTGATGCCCGCTCCAGTCGCGTACGCGAGCGTCCGGCCGCTTGGCCCGACCGCCACGTTCGTCCCTTTCGCGAGGAAGCGCATGCGCGAACCGTCCGACTGGACGCGCCGCACCTCCCCGGCGTTGGTGAACGCCAGCCAGTCCGACAACGGCGACCAGACCGGCTCACGCACCTCGGCCGGGCCGACGGTGGTGACACGGCCCGTGTCGACGTCCGCGAGCGCCAGTGTCTTCGCCGCCGCGTCGACGAACGCGAGCGTCTTGCCGTCTGGAGCGAGCGAGAACGCGCCGGCGGCAGACGCGACGACGCGCTGCGGCCCCGCGCCGGACTCCTCGGCCACCCAAAGCGCGCCGTCCTGCCGGTACGCGACCTTCGTCGCGCGCACCGGCTGCCGGACGGCAGGTGCCGTCGAGGTAGCGCCGGGCGTCGGCGTGACGATCGTGCTGGTCGCCGCGCCGCTCGCCGTGACCGTGAACGACTCCGTGATCGTGGTGGGCGCGGAAGCTTGCGCGTCCTTCGACGGGCCGCCGCCACGGCCACGGTCTCCGCCCCCGCGCGTCGCGACGGCGACGCCCAGCCCGAGCACGAGCACGGCGACGGCCGACGCGACGATCGCCGCCTTGCGCCGCCCGCGTCCCTCCGGGACCGGCCTGATCTCAGGCGGGCCCAGCTCGTCCCACTCGTCGAACCCGGGCATCCAGGCGCCTCGCTACAACTTGCCGATGATGGCGTCGGCGTACGCCTGCGTGCCGACGCTCCCGGACGTCGATCCGGTGTTGGTGCGCTTGATGTCGTACGTCACCGCGGTCCCTTCCGCCAGCACGGCCTTCACCGCCGCCAGGATGCGGTCCGCCGGCTCGCGCTCTCCGATGTGGCGGAGCATCAGCACCGCCGAGAGGATCTCGGCGGTGGGGTTAGCGACATCCTTGCCGGTGTACTTGGGCGCCGAGCCGTGGACGGGCTCGAACACCGCGTACTCCTCGCCGATGTTCGCGCCGGGAGCGATCCCCAAGCCCCCGACGAGACCGGCGACGAGGTCCGAGACGATGTCGCCGTAGAGGTTCGGCAGCACCATCACGTCGAAGTCCTCGGGCCGCAGCACGAGACCCATGCAGGTCATGTCGACGATGCGGTCCTCGAACTCCATTCGGCCGGCGTACTCCTCGGCGATCTCGCGCGCGACCTTCAGGAACAGTCCGTCCGAGTACTTGAGGATATTGGCCTTGTGCACCGCCGTGACCTTGCTGCGGCCGTTCGCCAGCGCGTATTCGAACGCCCAGCGCACGATGCGCGAGCTGCCGGTGATCGAGATCGGCTTGAGCGAGATGCCCGAGTCGGGCCGGATGGACCCGGCGCCGTGCTCGCGCACCCAGTCGATGAGCTCGGCGGTCTCCGGCGCACCCTCCTGGAACTCCACGCCGGCGTACAGGTCCTCGGTGTTCTCGCGGACGATGACGATGTCCACGCCGTCGTAGCGCGCACCCGTCCCCGCGATGCTGAACGCCGGGCGAAGGTTGACGTAGAGGTCGAGCGCCTTGCGAAGCGCCACGTTCACGCTGCGGAAGCCGGTGCCGACCGGCGTGGTGATCGGGCCCTTGATGGCGATCCTCGTCTCGCGTATCGCGTCGATCACGTGCTCGGGCAGCGGCGTCCCGTACGCGTCCATGACGCCCTCGCCCGCGTCGACCGCCTGCCACTCGATGTCGACGCCCGCCGCCTCGACCACCCTGCGCATCGCGGTAGTGATCTCCGGGCCGATGCCGTCGCCGGGGATGAGCGTGATCGTGTGCTTCGCCATGCGCGTTCTCCTCGAGGTCGGTCGGCGGCTCACAGCGTCCGCCGTCGAGGAACGAGTGTAGGCGATGGAGGCCGCCGCGTCAGCCGAGCGAGCGCAGGTACGCGCGAGCGGGGGCACCCTCCGCTCCGGCGACGCGCAGCGGCAGGCACAGCAGCTCGTAGCGACCGGGCCCGACGCCCGAGAGGTCCAGCCCCTCGATCACCCAGATCCCGGCGCCGAGCAGCGCGCGGTGGACGGGCGTGCCGTTCCGATGGAAGCCGCCGACCGACAGGTAGTCGACGCCGACGCAGGTCGGGCGCACCTCGGCCAGCCACTCCGCCGCCTCGGTCGAGAGGTACGTGAAGTCCTCGCGGAACGCGTCGTCGGCCCACAGGGCGGAGTTGCGCGACTTCAGCAGGATCCGCTCGCCGGGCCTCACGCCGTGCGCCCGCAGCTCCTCGGCCGGAACGGCCTCGCGCGCCTCGATGTCGAGCACCCTGCACTCGCCGACGAGGGCATCAGGCGGCAGGGAGTCTATCGTGGGACCCCCGGCGACGAAGTGCGCGGGCGCGTCCACGTGGGTGCCCGTGTGTGTGCCGAGGCAGAACTCGGACAGGGTGTCGTGGTCGCCCTTCTCGATGTCCGACACGCGCCGGATACCGAACGGCGCGTCGCCCGGCCACACGGGCATCCCCTCACGCAGGGGCACGCTGACGTCGACGATCTCGCTCACTCCGGACACCTCCCGCGTGCAGGATACCCCGGACGAGGGGCTAGCTCATCGACACGCCTGCTCGCCGGACAGAAGCTCGCGCATCTGCGAGGCCAGCACACGCACTCGCGCCCGCCTGTCCGAGGCATCCTGCAGGGCGTAGTCCCACAGGTGGTCGGTTTCCTCGATGCCTGCCGAGAGCAGCAGGACGACGGAAGCGAGCACGGCCGGGTACTCGGGCTCGCCGCGCAGCAGCAGCAGCGCCTCGTCGAGCAGCGGCCAGACCTGGGCGCGCGCCTCGTCCGACGCCATGGATATCTCGTTCAGGACGTGCAGCGCCAGCCGACGCATCGCGGGGGACTCGTGCTGGTACAGCACGCCGCTCACCGCCTCGGCCACCGGCGCGAGCGACTGCGGGTCGTCCTCGGCGAGGACCGCGAGCGTGGAGAGCGCCTCCCAGCGCGTCCGGCGCTCCTCGACGTCGAGGAGCCCCGCGACGTCGGACGCGTAGACGGCCACCACCTTCGGCGATCGGGCGGCGATCTCTCTGAGCGCCGCTACCGCGGACACCCGAACGCGGTGAGCGGGCGCGTACAGCGACAGCGCCGAGAGCAGCGCTCGCCAGCGGTCGAGCAAGGCGGCGCGGTCGAGCTCGTCGTGCCGTCCGCTTCCCTCGATGCTGTCGTGCGTGCCGTCCATGTTCGAATCGTATACCCGCCGTCCTCGATGACACGTCTTGACTTTCCCGACGGACGCGCTCCTCGCGCCCCGGACAGGACGTGGTTAGATCCCGTTAAGGTACGCGCGTCATCGTGTACCCGGGGAGGGCGGATGATGCGTCTGGCCGTCGTGACCACCGGTACTCTGTTCGGACGAGTCACCCTCCAGGAGGGGGACAGCGGATTGGTCGTCTCGCGCGACCTGCTGGAGGTCCTCGGAGTGCGTGACGGAGACGAGCTGGAGGTGCACACCGACGGCCGGATGCTCATCCTCCTGCCGGTCGCGCCCGAGGGTGACGGGCGCGAGGAGGAGACTCCCCGATCGCGATGAGGCGGCATCCGCCGCTCATGCCTCGAGCGCGAGCGTCCCGTCCGCGCTCAGCGTCACACCCGATCCGAACGCTCGGCACTCCCGGTCGAGGCGCCGCCGGAGCCACTCCGCGTCGGCCCTTGCGGCACGCCGCAAACGGAGACGCGCGACGCGGAACGGGACCATCGCGAGGCGAACGAGCCCTCGCGGGGAGGAGGAGAGCGTCACGAGATACGCCAGGACGAGGTCGCTGCGGAAGTCCTCGTAGCCGCTGATGCCTTCGTAGTCGTCGATGAAGTCACCGCACCCGTAGAGGATGGGCCGATCGCGGTAGCACTCGATCGCCTTAGGGTGGTGCGAGGAGTGGCCGTACACGACGTCGACCCCCGCCGCGTCGACGAGGCGGCGGGCGAACTCGCGGTGCGCTCGAGGAATCTCGTACCCCCAGTTGCCGCCCCAGTGGATCGAGGCCACAACGAGGTCACCGGGCCGTCGACGTGAGTCGATCCTCCCCGCGACGCGATCCGCGGCCGCCCCGCCAAGATCCGGCAGCAGCTCGACGCCCGGGCGCCCGTCCCCCGCCGCCCACGACGCGGGGATTCCGCTGCTGCTCGCCCCGAACGAGAAGACCAGGACGCGACCAGCCGGCAAGGCGAGTACCGCCGGAGACGCCGCCTCAGCGCCGTCGCGGCCGGCGCCCGCCGTCGCGATTCCGGCTGCATCCAGGGTCTCGAGCGTCTCGAGAAGGCCCTGCGGGCCCCAGTC
>JAJZPX010000153.1 GCA_021811025.1 Actinomycetes bacterium | reverse complement strand
TGAGTGCGGCGAGCACCATCAGGGCGACGTACAGAACGGCGACGAAGAGCGCGGCGCTCATCACGCGCTGGAATGCGAAGAGGAACACCAGGATGATTACGTTGTTGTCGAGCGCCAACCCGCGGTACACGGAACCTTTCGCCAGACCGAAGACGTTGAAGTAGCTCAACCGGATGACTCCTGTCGCGAGCACCACGAACGCGCCCGGGACGAACCAGGGCCGAAAGCCCCCGATGGACAGCAGCAGCACCGCGGGCGCGACGCTGAAGCTCACCACGTCGATCAGAGAGTCGAGCTGCGCCCCGAAGGCGCGCTGCTCGTCTGTGCGGTCCTTCAGCACCCGCGCGATCCGGCCGTCGAACCAGTCGAACACGACCGCCCAGACGAGCGCGATCATCGCCGCCGGGAACACGTGCACGATCGCGAAGTAGACACCGAGGAGGGCCGACATCAGCCCGGCGAGCGAACACAGGTTGGGCAGGTCGCGCGCGAACCACAACATGCCCCTTGGGGAACCGTCTCGATCTCCCACCATCATCGGTCCCGCCCCTTCGTCAGGAGCCTCGTCAACGCCCTGGTCAGCTCCAGGTTCTCGTCCCGCATGCGACTTGCGATCCGAACGAAGCGGCTCGCCTCGGGCATCGTCTTGTCGCCGCA
Organism: Actinomycetes bacterium; assembly: GCA_021811025.1. Classification (GTDB taxonomy): domain Bacteria; phylum Actinomycetota; class Coriobacteriia; order Anaerosomatales; family JAJZPX01; genus JAJZPX01. The sequence continues at coordinate 4,789 of JAJZPX010000153.1, read as the reverse complement.
GTGCTTGATGTAGATGCCGTCCTCGACGAAGAGTCTCCGGGCGATCTCGGGCCCGGAGGGAGCGTCGTCAGGCAGTCGGCATAGGACGAAGTTGGCGTCTGGGCGATACACCGTCAGTCCGGGGATCGCTTCGAGGTCCTCGTAGAAGGCATCGCGGTCCGCACGCACCGACTCACAGCTCTCGGCGAAGTCCTGCCGATAACCTGGGGCGAGGCGCAGAAAAGCCTCGGCGAAGCCGTTGATGTTCCAGATGGGCAGGGCGGCGCGCAGACGTCCGACCAGAAGCTCGTCCGACGTGAGCAGATAGCCTATCCGAAGCCCGCAGATCCCGTACGCCTTGCTCATGCTCTTGAGGACAGCCAGGTTGTCGTGGCTCCCGATGTCCTTCTCGAGCGACTCCCCCGCTCCCGCTTCTGCGAAGTCGATGAAGGACTCGTCCACTATCAGCGTGCACCCGTAGCCCTCGAGGCGACCGAGCAGGCGGAGCAGGTCGGCTCTACGCACGAGCATGGACGTCGGATTGTTCGGCGTGACGACCACGGCGAAGTCCGCCCCGCATCGGATGGCCTCATCCGCGAATCTGTCCACGTCGAGCCGGAAGGACGGCCAGTCGAGCGCGAACTCGACCACTCCGCCCGGATGGGCGGCATTCGCATACTCGTTGAACGACGGCACCGGGACGATCACCTTTGAAGCCAGGTCGCCGCAAATGATCTTGATCAACTCCGCCGCGCCGTTGCCCACCACGATCCTGCGCGCAGGCTGCCCGATCAGCCGTGCGACAAGGGCCGCGACCACGTCCTGTGCTACCGGATAGTTGAGCACCAGCTCGCGCATCTGCCCACCGAGGTGCTCCAACAGCGATTCGGGCGGGAAGTGCAGGTTGTACAGGTAGGCGTGGTCGACGAAGCCGTAGCGCCAATAGCCCCCGTGCTCGGACTCCAGCGCGTCGTACTCCGCCTCGCGATCATCACGTCCTACTGCGACGTCGCGATCCCGGATCATCCCGCCGCCTCCGCGCTCTCATGGCTCGCAAGGCGTTTCAAAGTCGCCGAGTACCTCGGGAAGATCACCTCGGCGGCGGCCAGATCGGCGACCGTGTCGATCTCGTACCAGCTGTCCGCATCGAACAGCACCGGCTCGAGTGTCAGGCTGCCGTCCGCGGTCATCTCCGCGAACACCGACTCGTAGTAGTCGCCGGTCCGCTGAGCAGCCACGTACCTGTCGAGGCGTGCAGTGATGGCCCTCCACGTCGTGCGAGAGAAGCTGTAGATGTTGACGGTCTTGTAGTGGGTGGCATCCAGCCGGCTCATCTCCCCCAGACAGAAGGCGCTGATGCCGTGCGCGCAGAGAGTGACGGTCGTGCCGTTCATCCAGGGCAGCTGCCGGGAGACGGCGATCCTGTCTGCGAACAGCATCTCGGCGAGCAACGACTCGTCGAACACGACATCGCACTCGATCAGCAGAAAAGGCTCGTCGATGAGACGTCGAGCCAGCCACAGGCTGTAGATGTTGTTCGTCGTGCGATAACGCGGACTGACGAGGTACTCGATCCTGATGTCGCCTGAATGGTCTCCCAGGTAGTCCTGTATGGCATCCGCCTCGTGCCCAACGACGATGACCAGGCGCGTGAAACCGTACGAGTTCAAGGTGCGGATGAGCCTCTCCAGGATCGGGATCCCGCTGAGACCGATCAGGCACTTCGCCGTCGAATCGGTCAGGGGCGCAAGACGGCTGCCCATTCCCGCGGCCAACAGCAGGGCGGTGCGTACTCGTTGTTCGCTTGCGTCGCCGAGATGGCGCATGTCCGCTCCTCGATCCTCGGGTCGCTGCCGTCCTCATTCGAAGGGACGACCGGACCGGCGGCGGGACCCTGGCCCGACGCGTGTGCGTCCTGAGCGGCGCATCCCTCGATGCGGCCGAGCGTTGGCAGATGGGGACGTTCGACAAGCCACAGGAGGAGTGAGCGAGGAACGACCGGAAGGAGGTCGATCGGCCGCGGAGCGGCCCTGTGTCGCTTCATTGTAGAGGGCGCGGAGGGAAAAGGCGAACCGCCGATCCCGGCTCGAACGTCGGAAAGGCGGATCGATCGTGACAGAGGCATCCATGGGCCCGCGGTGGGCGCTACGCGCCAGCCTCTTCGACCAGGGTCACAGGTTGAACTCGGAGGAGCGGCTGCGCGAGGAGGATCACCGCGACGATCGCGATCGCGCCGAACCAGTACGGAGCGGCATCGCCGAGCCCGGAGTACAGCGCGCCAGCCAGGAGCGGGCCGACGACCCGGGCGGCGGAGTTCATGGAGGTCAGGCCGCCCATCAGCCAGCCCTGCTCGGCGGGAGAGACGGCCGCCGACAGCAGCCCGGTCATCGAGGGAGCCACGGCCGCCTCGGCGGCCGCCCAGAACAGGACGCCGACGGCGAGCAGCCATGGCGCATGAATGATCGCCGCGACGACGCCCAGGACCGCGTAGCCGATTCCCTCACCCACGAGACCGACGAGCACCACTCGGGCGTCCACCGATTCGGGGCAGCAGGATGCGGAGCAGTCCACCCTGGACGGCGACGTTGATCACGCCGAGGGCCGAGACGAGCAGGCCGACCTCGGTCGACCCGAAGTGCACGACGTCGATCGCGAAGACGTTGAGGTTGGCCTGCGTGCCGGCCATCGGAACTCCGATCAGCAGCAAGAGCAGCAGGAGCGGGCGCAGATCGGGATGCCTGAAGGCGTCGGCAATCACCTTGAATGGGTGGAGGTCGGAGAGCGAGAACGTGGCCGCGCGGTTCTCAGGCGCGAGGCTCTCGGGCAGGATCACGAGGCTGAGCAGCGCGGTGACTGCCGTGACGACTGCTGCGAAGTAAGCCGGCGCCGACGGGCCGAGCCACGCGCCGAGCAGCCCACCGGTCGCCGGCCCGACCATGAGTCCGACGCTCATGATCGCCCCGATCAGCCGAAGCGCTTCGCGCGCTCCTCGGGAGCGGTCACATCGGCGATGTAGCTCATGTAGGCGCCAGCGTTGCCGACGGTGAGGCCATCGATGACTCGGCCGAGCAGCAGTACCCACAACGCGCCGCCGACGCCCAGCAGCACGAACCCGACCACCGAGCCGAGCCGGCTCACGAACAGCACCGGCTTGCGACCGACCCGGTCCGAGAGCTTGCCGAAGGCCGGCGCCGAGAGAAACGCGCAGAACGAGAACGACGAGGCCAGGATTCCGATCCATACGCCGACGACCGCCGGGTCATTCACGTGCTTGCGCACGATGAATGGCAGCACGGGCAAAACGATCGTTCCGCCCGCCAGATTCAGGAACGCGATGACGTAGATGAGCCACAGGGAGCGCGTCGTCGCACGTGGTGGCCCAGTGGTCATGATTCCTCTGTCCGCTTGAGAGCGCTTCGGTCTGGACGAGTATGCCGGGAGCCCGTGCGAAACGGGAGACTGCACCTCAACGCCCTGGCGACGTACAATGGAAGTGGCGAGGGACGCGTCGGTGTCCCGGCCAAGAAACGAAACGGTGCCCCTTTCGGGCTCCGTTCTCTTTCAGCTTGTCGGGCTTGGCCGACGCGTGTGTAACCGCTGCGCGCTCCGCCGACCTGTGACGCGCCTTAGGCCTTGCCTGCCTTAGTACTCTCCCTTGATCACGAAGAACGAACCCCGGATCGTTCCAGCGAGCTTGGACTTCTGCCGGGCGAACTTGAACTTCCCCTCGAGCTCGGCCGGCACTTCCATCCCCTCGGAGAGCTTGAAGCCGACAGCCCGCTTCCTAGGATCATCGACCGTGTACATGACGTTGATCGCGAGACCATCCTCGTAGAAGACGTAGGCGAATCTGATGTTCTCCACCTGGAAGCGTGACGTCTCAAGAGGCTTGGCCCCGATCTCGATGTCACGTTCTTCCTTCAGAACCCGGTTCACGTAGTCGAGCGTGTCCTGGCTCTCGCTGGCCGGTACGACCGTGAACTCGTGCTTGTACTTGTTCATGAAGTAGCGTGCTTCATTTGCGCGCAGACCAGCGAGCGCTCCTGCTACGGGAGAAGACTCCAGACCGACGACAGACACATTCTGGAAATCCACGACCATGGACATTCCCTCCTCCGGCCTGCGGCTTCATCGCGAGAATACCCCAGACCCATGGTTGACTGACGGCCAGACCGACCGGAACGGACATCGGCGTTGACTGCCGCACCTGGATGATGGCCACCATACGCGCGGCGAACAGCTTCGCCAGCGAGAAGGAGCGCCACACGCTCGAGGGCATGCTCTACACCCCCATGACCGACACCGAGCTCGTCGTCGGCAAGGTCGCCGGCGCGGTCGTCCCCTCGATCGCGTTCTCGTGGGCGTGCTTCGCGGTCTACACGGTGCTGGTCGATATCCTCGGCACCCCGCTGGTCGACCGAGCCTACTTCCCCACCCCGAACTGGTGGTGCTGATGCTGCTGGTGGTGCCCGCGGTCGCGGTGTTCGTCACCGGCTGCGTCGTGTGGGTCTCGGCGCGAGGGGCGACCTACCAGGAGGCGAACTCGATAGCCGGGGCCGTGGTGCTGCCGGTCATCCTGCTCATCGTCGGGCAGGTCAGCGGCGTGATGCTGGCGGGGCCGCTGCTCTTCGCGGTGGTCGGGGTCGTGCTAGGCGTGCTCGACGTGCTGCTCATGCGCCGGGTCGTGCGGGCCTTCGACCGCGAGCGGGTCGTCTCGTCGTTCCTGTAGGCTCCCGATACGAAGCACACGGGCACCCCCTCGGATGCCTCGAAGAGCACTGGCCGGGCTCAGTGGACGCGCCCTGTAGCC
>JAJZPX010000152.1 GCA_021811025.1 Actinomycetes bacterium | reverse complement strand
CGAGATCGACCCGCAGGGAGCGATGCAGGTTCGGCGGAACGCGGAGGACTCCGTCCTCGTGTTCGTCCGCGCCCCGTCCGAGGCGGAGTTGCGGCGCCGGCTCGCCAGGCGGGGGAGCGAGACTCCCGAGGAAGTCGAGACGCGCATGCGCACGGCCGAGCAGGAGCTCAAGCTTGTGGGTAGTTACGACTTTGTGGTAATCAATGATGACGTTCGCCGGGCTACTGACGAGCTCGTGCGGATCGTCGAGTCGCTTCCCCCTAAGGAACGGGATCCCTCGCATGGTCATCCAGCCTGAGATCGACACGCTGCTGTCGAAGGTAGATTCGAAGTACACGCTGTGCATCGTCGCTGCGAAGCGCGCGCGGCAGATCAACGACATGGTCCACGGCGTGCGCGACCAGGCGCTGCTCACGATGGCTGCGCCGCAGATCGCATCGATCACGTCGACCAAGCCGCTGACGCTGGCGCTCGAGGAGATCTCCGACGGCGACGTCGGCTACGAGCGCCTGCGCGAAGGCATCAAGTAGCGCCTGTCCAGGGTCTTCGAGCAGCGCCGTGCTCCCCGGCGGCTGCGTGCGGCGTCGGGACGGCAGCGGGCCCAAAGGACGACGTATGTTCGAGCGCGTGGCGCTTGTCCACTATCACGAGATCGGCCTGAAGGGGAGGAACCGCGCGAGCTTCGAGAACCGGCTGCGTCTGAACCTGGACTCGGCCTGCGCGGGGCTCACCACCGCGCGCACGGAGCGGATCTCGAGCCGCCTGCTCGTCCCCGTCACCGACGGCTCTCGAGCCGACGCGCTGCTCGAGCGGATCGCGGGCCTGCCCGGCATCAGCAGCGTCGCGGACGCCCTCGTCACCGCGCGCGATCTCGGCGAGATCGAGAGCGCGGCGCTACAGCTGCTCGTCGAGGCGCCCGAAGGGCCGTTCGCCGTGGACGCCCGGCGCAGCAACACCGACTTCCCCGTCTCGAGTCACGAGATGAACGTCGAGGTTGGGAGGTTCCTCGTCGAGCGCACCGGGCGCCGCGTCGACCTGTCGCATCCCGCCGCCACCGTCTGGATCGAAGTCGTGCAGGGCAGCGCGTACGTGTACTCGCGCCGACTCCAGGCCGCGGGCGGGCTGCCCGTCGGCACGGCGGGCAAGGTCATGGCGCTCCTCTCGGCCGGCATCGACTCCCCGGTCGCGGCGTGGCGGACGATGAAGCGCGGCGCCGTCGTGGTGGCGGTGCACTTCTCGGGACAGCCGTTCACCGGCGACCTGTCCGCTCGTCTCGCGGGCGAGATCGGGCACGTCCTCGAGCGGCACGAAGGCCTCGGCCGGCTCTACGTCGTGCCGTTCGGCGAGCTCCAGCGCGAGATATCGCTCACGTCGCCGCCCGGGCTGCGCGTGCTGCTCTACCGCCGGCTGATGCTCCGCGTGGCCGAGGAGCTCGGGGTGCGCGAGGGCGCTCACGCCCTGGTGACGGGCGAGAGCCTCGGCCAGGTCGCATCGCAGACGCTCGAGAACATCGCGGCGGTGGACCGAGCGGCGACGATGCCGGTGCTGAGGCCGCTGGTGGGCATGGACAAGAACGAGATCATCGCCGAGGCGCGGCGGCTGGGCACGTTCGAGATATCGTCGCAGTCGCACGAGGACTGCTGCACGCTGTTCATGCCGCGGATGCCGGTCACGCGAGCGAAAGTCGCGGACGTGGACGAGGCCGAGGACGCGCTCGACTTGCGGCGGATGGTAGCGGAAGCGCTGGAGGTGTCGACGCACGAGGACTTCCGCTGCCCCGCGTACCGGCCGCCTCGAGGCGGGGGGAGCGCGGCGGCGTGACGCGGCGCCTGCTCGCGCTCGAGCCATACTACGGCGGGTCGCACCGCTCCGTGCTCGACGGGCTGCTCGCGAGGCTTGACTGGGAGCACGACCTGCTCGTCATGCCCGCGCGGAAGTGGAAGTGGCGGATGGCGGGGTCGGCAGTCACTCTGGCCGACGAGGTGCGCCGGCTGCACGACGCGGGGGCGAGGTGGGACGCCGTGCTGGCCTCGACGTTCGTCGACCTGCCGGCGCTGCTCGGGCTCGCGCGCGAGGCGCTCGCTGGAGTGCCCGCTGTGGTGTACTTCCACGAGAACCAGCTCGCCTACCCGAACCGCTACGAGCGCGACTGGGACTTCCAGTATCCCCTGGCGAACGTCCGCACGGCGCTGGCGGCCGACGTCTGCGCCTTCAACTCCGCGTACAACCGTGACAGCTTCCTGGACGAGATACCGGCTTTCCTCGGCCGGTTCCCGGACCACCGCCCGGCCGAGGTCCCCGATCGGATCCGCGAGCGCTCGATCGTGCTGCCGCCCCCGTTCGACCCTGCCGCCGTCGACGCGGCGCCGCTCGCGCGCGGAGCCGTCCCCCGGGTGGTCTGGCCGCACCGCTGGGACCACGACAAGGACCCGGACGCCTTCTTCGACGCCGTCGAGGCGCTGGCGGCCGAGGGGCTCGCGTTCGAGGTGGCCGTCGCCGGGCAGGCGCACGACGACGTGCGCGACGCCTTCGAGTCCCGGGCGCGCCGGCTGGGCGAGCGGCTGGTGACGCTGGGCGGGCTCGAGACGCGCGAGGAGTACGCGGCGCTCTTGCGGACCTGCGACGTCGCCGTCTCCACCGCGAACCACGAGTTCTTCGGGCTTGCCATGGCGGAGGCGAGCTACGCGGGGTGCTTCCCGCTCGTGCCGGACCGCCTCGCGTATCCCGAGGTCTACCCCGGGCCTTTTCGCTACCGCTCGTCCGAGGATCTCGTGGCGCGCCTGCGCGCGCTCGTGTCCGAGCCGCCCCCGCCGAACGCCGCTCGCGAGGTGGGGGAGCGGTACTCGTTCGACGCGCTGATGCCGCGGTACTCGGAGCTGCTCGACTCGCTCGCCGAGCGCCGCGCCCCCTCGGGACTCGGGTAGCCGCTCCCGTCTCGGCCGTGCCGCACCCGGCCGGCCCCTGACTCTTGCGTCCCATGGTAGCTTGCGTGACAATGTAGCTGGCAAGGCACGGATGAGCGGACGGCAGGAGCGATGACGGGCAACGAGAGCTGGATATCGCAGATCCGCAAGGGCGTGCTGGAGATAGCCGTCCTGGCGCTGCTCGCCGCCCGGGAGATGTACGGGTTCGAGATCGTTTCGAGCCTCGAGGCCAACCCCCAGCTCGCGATAAGCGCGGGGACGGTCTATCCGCTGCTCAGCCGCCTGAGGAAGGCGGGGCTCATCGTGTCGGCTTGGCGTGAGTCCCCCGTCGGGCCGCCGCGGAAGTACTACGGCCTGACCGAGGACGGCGAGCGCGAGCTCGTGGAGATGACCGGCGCGTGGCGCGCCTTCTCGGCAGAGCTCGACGGACTGCTGGGGAGCCTGGAGCGATGACGAACGCGCACGAAGCTATGGAAGACTACCTCGCGCGGCTGGACGACGCTCTGCGCGAGCTGCACGAGGCCGAGCGCGCGGAGCTGCTCGCGGAGGTTCGCGCGCACCTGGAGGAGGCCGCGTCGCGATCGAGCGACCCGCAGGCTGGCGTGGAGGCGGCGATCCGCTCGCTTGGCGATCCGTCCGAGCTGGCTCAGCGGCTTCGAGAGGGCGACGACGACCGCGCGGCGCCGGAGCGCGCGAAGCGAATCCTCGGGATGCCGTACAACTTCGGGCCGCTCTCGAGCGAGCAGGTCGCGAACCGCGTCTGGAACCCGTCGGATCCGCGCATCTTCATGCCCCGCGTCTTCGGTGTCGGATGGACGCTCAACTTCGGCGCGATCGCGGTGCGGCTCGGCCTCGTCCGGCCCGACGACGAGGAGCCGGTGCCGTTTGCGAACGTGCCGGCGCGCGCTCTTGCCGCCGGCCTCGCCCTCCTGACGGCGGCGGACGTGGCGACGCTCGCTGTCGCCGTGCTGCTCCGCCACCCGCCCCGGCCGATGCCGGTCCACTGGGGCCTCGTCGGGCCTGACCGGTTCGCGTCGCCCCTTGCCGCGGCGCTGTCGTTCCTCGGGCCCGCCGTCGCGCTCAACGTTCTCGCGCTGTGGCGCTTCCTTCGTGGAGCATCGCGCACCGAGCGCGCGCTGTGGCTGGGCGCGCTGGCGTTCGCCCTCGTCCTGCTCGACGGCATCTACGCGAACGGGCTCGTCTGGGCTTTCACCGGGCACTTGCTCGTCTTCGGGGAGGCGCCGGTGCTGGCGGGGCTGGCGCCGGTGCTGGGAGGCCTGGCGCTCGCGTTCGCCGTGCTCGTCCTCTACTCGCGTCTCGGTGTGCGGGCCGAGTGGCGGCGGGCGCACATCAGGTAGTCGGCGCGGCGCCTCGCGCCGAGCCGGGAAGGAGTGACAGCGAATCATGCACGCAAGGAGCCTCAGCGACCTGCCGACGCCCGCGATCGCGGCGATCGGCGCCCTCGTCGTCGTCCAGCTCTCGCTCCAGGTCTGGGGGCTTGTCGACCTTGCCCGGCGGAAGCGCGTGCTGGGCGGGAGGAAGTGGGTGTGGCTGCTCGTCATCCTGCTCGGGGAGATCGCGGGGGTCGTCGTCTACCTCGCGGTGGGCCGAAACGTGCCGCCCGAGGCTCCCGACCCGCTCGCGTCGGCCCCGCGAGACGCGACCCGCGCCGAGCGAGCGGTCGACGTGCTGTACGGGAAGCGCCAATGAGCGAGTCCGCGCTGCCCGCGCTCTACCTGCGCGGGCTGACCAAGACGTACGGCGGCGTGAACGTGCTGGACGGGGTCGACCTGACGGTGACCGAGGGCAGCGTCTTCGGCTTCCTCGGCCCGAACGGCGCGGGCAAGACGACCACGCTGCGCATCCTCACCGGCCTCGCCCGGCCGACCTCGGGCACGGCCCGCGTCCTCGGGACCGACGTCGCCGAGAGCGGCGACGAGGCCCGCGCGTCGGTCGGCTTCCTGCCTGACGTCCCCGGCTTCTACCCCTGGATGTCGGCCGAGGAGTTCCTGCGCTTCGCGGGCGGTCTGTTCGCGCTGCCTCGCGTCGTGCTCGACGAGCGGGTCCCGGTGCTGCTCGACCTCGCCGGGCTCGCCGGCGTGAAGACGCGAGTGGGCGGCTTCTCCCGCGGCATGAAGCAGCGCCTCGGGATCGCCCAGGCGCTCGTGAACGCGCCGCGCCTGCTGCTGCTCGACGAGCCCACGAGCGCGCTCGACCCGATCGGGCGCAAGGAGGTCCTCGAGATGGTAGCGGCGCTCGCTGGGCGCACGACCGTGTTCTTCTCGACGCACATCCTCGCCGACGTTGAGCGCGTGTGCGACACGGTCGCCGTCCTCGATCGCGGGAGGGTGGTGGCGGAGGGCCCCATCGAGGAGATCAGGGCCCGCCGCGGCGCGCAGGTCATGGTGTTGGAGGTCGACGGCGGCGCCGAGCGGCTGGCGGAGCGGCTCGCGGGGGAGGGGTGGGTGGCCGGCCTCGAGCGCGACGGCGACGAGCTGCGCATCACGGTGTCGGATCTTGCCGCGGCCGAGCGCGCG
>JAJZPX010000151.1 GCA_021811025.1 Actinomycetes bacterium | reverse complement strand
CACGTGGTCGGAGAGCTGCAGGAAGCTGTTCGCCCCGATGACCGAGCTCCCCGACAGCGCGCCCACCTTCGGCAGCAGGATCGGCACCGACATGGCCGCGGTCAGGCCGAGCGCGGCGGCGACCATGCCGAGCTGCCGCCCCCACCAGCGCTCCTTCGCGACCAGGCGCTCCATGCCCGTCCCGAACGCGAGCGCGAGCATCATGAAGCCGCCGGCGAGGAAGAGGAACTCCGCGGCGGCGAGGTGCATCGTGGTGGTCGCGACGCCGACGACCGCCGCGAGCGCGACGCTTGGCCACGCGGGCTCGTCGAGCAGCCGCACCAGCACGGCGATGCCGAAGAACAGCAGCGCCTCGGAGACGTGCTTCGGGTACGCCATCACGCGGAAGTCGAAGTGGTACGCGACGGCCGCCATCGCCACAGTCGCGATGGTGGCCGCCTTCTCGCTGCCGCCGACGCGCCTCGCCAGCACCCAGAACGCGAGCACCGTCAGCCCCGCCCCGAGCGCGGTGATCCCGAGATAGAGTGTCGCGACGTCGGTGAACAGCGACCGGCTGAAGATCGCCTGGATCGTGTGCCAGACGCCCGAAGTCGGGTCGAGAACGTGGATGTCCGTGCCCTGGAACGGGTCGGTGACGAGCGCCCGCTGCGTCGCGAGCAGCGAGCGCGTCGCGGCCAGGTGGTAGAAGGTGTCCGCGCCCGAGCGGAACCACGGCCGCTCGATCATCGCGACGAGCGCCGCGGCGCCCGCGAGGATGAGCCCGGCCTTGTCGGCCGGCGGTCTGCGAAGCTGCCCGTTCCGGTGCTCCTTGACGAAGAACCACACGCTGACCGGGATGAACGCGAGGTACGCGGCGAGCACCACGTCGAGGCGCAGGTTCAGCAGATAGCACGCGGTGGCGACGGCCGACGTCATCGCGACGGAGAACGCGAAGCTCGCGACGATGGTCTCGGGCCACGACAGCCGGATGCGCCGCGCGACGACCGCGGCGAACCCGAGGCCGGGCACGACCGCCAGCACGATGACGAGCGGCGTCATCAGCCACTCGCGCAGCACGATCTGCGTGACGAACGCGCTCACAGCGCCGCCCCCGCCGTCCTCTCACGCGCTCCGCTCGAGCGCCCGTCGGTACACCTCCGCGATCCGCCCGGCCAGAGCGTCCCACGTGTACGACGCCTCCACGCGGGCGCGCGCCTCCTCGGCGAGCCGCGCCCGAAGCGCGGGGTCGTCCGCAAGCGCTCGGAGGCGGCCGGCCAGCGCGGGCGCGTCGCGCGGCTCGAAGAGCAGCTCGTCGTGGCGCAGCAGCTCCGGGTGCACGCCGACGCGCGTCGCGAGCACCGGCACGCCGAGCGCGGACGCCTCGATCGCCACGACGCCGCACCCCTCGGCGTGCGAGGGCACGACGACTACGTCGGCGTCCGCCATCACGTCGAGCGCCTCCGGCCTCGGGACGGCGCCCAGGAACCGCACGCGCCCCTCGGCGCCGGCCTGCACGAAGCGCCACGCGAGCGGCCCCTCCTCCGGTCCGCCGCCGGCGATCGTGAGAGTGGCGTCGCGGTCGAACGCGAGGAAGGCGTCGGCGAGGTCGTGCACGCCCTTGCTCGCCAGCAGCCGTCCGACGTACGCGATGCGCAGCGGGCCCTTCGCGTGGCGCACCACGCGCTCGCGATCCAGCAGCTCCCGCTCGACGCCCGTGGCGACGACGGTGACGCCGCGGACGTGCGGCGCGAGCGCGCGCAAGTCCGCCGCGAGCTCGGCGGATACGGCGATCACCTCGGCCACCGGGGGGGACGCGACCCCGCGCCGCAGCTCGCGCAGCATCCGCCCGCCGCGCTCGCGCGCGAGGCGCACGTCCGTGCCGTGCGCGGTCACCACCATCGGCACGCGCATCCGCGGCTCGGCCACCATGGCGGCCGTCTGCGCCCAGTTGACGTGCACGACGTCGCAGCTCGCCGCGGCCTGCCGTCCCGCGCGCTTGAGCGCGCGCACGAACCCGGGCAGGCCGAGCACGGCCGAGGGATGGCGCCGCAAGTTGTTCGCGATCCCGTCGCCGTACGCGACGCGCTCCAGCGGCCCCGGCGCGTAGCGGAAGCGGTGCACCATGACGCCGTCCGCGACCTCGCTCGCCGCCAGCCCCGGCGCGTGCGGCGCCCAGACGTCGACCGCGAGGCCGGAGCGGGCGAGCGCGGACGCCAGGTCGGCGACGAAGCTGCCCGCGAAGTCCCCCGGGAAGCGCGGGTAGCTCGTCGTTATGATGCCGACCCTCACTTCAGCGTCCTGTTGTGCTCCATGTCGAACCACATGGCGAAGAACGTGAACTGGATGCCCGAGATCAGCAGCAGGGCGGCGAGGACGACCGTGGGGACGGCGGGCGAGAGGCCGTGGACGACCTTCTGCCACGCCTCGAGCAGTCCGAGACCCAACCCGAGCAGCGAGAACAGGCCGCCGAACGCGTAGAAGAGCACGAGCGGGTGCGTGTCGCGAATGACATACTTCTGCCCCATCCGCCACCAGAATCGCCTGAACAGCAGCCACGACAGCGTCGGGACGACCTTCCAGAGCCTGATGCCGGACCGCTCGCCGACGTTGTAGACGGGCTGGATCGGCACGTCACGGACGCGGAAATCGTAGACGTTCATGTGGACGAGGACGTCGTTCGGGAAGCCGTAGCGCGGGTAGAGCGAGTCCAGGTCAATCGTGGAGAGCGACCGCAGGTTCGCCACCGTGTAGCCGGTCTGGCTGTCGGCCACGTGCCAGTACCCCGACGCGATCTTCGTCATGAGCGAGAGCGCCGAGTTCCCGAGGTAGCGGTAGCGCGGGATGATGTTCCACGCGTCGCCGGTGAACAGGCGGTTACCCTTGGAGTAGTCGATCTCGTCGCACGCGACGGGCCCCAGCAGCGCGGGCAGGTCGGCGGGATCCATCTGCGCGTCGCCCGCCATCACGGCGGTCAGCTCGATCCTCTCCTCGACCGCGGCCTTGTAGCCGCTCACGATCGCCTTGCCGACGCCGCCGTTGACCTCGTGGCGGATGAGCCGGATGCGCTCGGGCATCGCCTCGGCGTAGCGGCGGACGACGTCGCAGGTGCCGTCGCTGCTGACGTCGTCCACGATGATGATCCGGTCGACGTACTGCGGCATGGTCTCGATCACCGTGCCGATCTGCGTCTCCTCGTTGTGGCAGGGAACGACCACGCCGACGGTCTTGCCCTCGTACATGCTGCTCCTCGCCGAGAACGCCCCGGCGCCGCGTGCGAGCGCTCAAGGGGATGCCGGCATCAGTATAGCCGAGGGCAGGCAGCGGGCCGGCGTGCGGGCGCTGTTCGCACTCGCGGGCGAGGCGGTACAGTTGCCGCATGGAGCGGTCCAGCGAAGCGAGGAAGTGAAGCATGATCGAGGTGCCGGTCCCCGGCGCGAGCCTTCGCATCGAGCACGTGGTGCTGGACGTCAACGGGACGATCGCGGTGGACGGCGTGCTGCTGCCAGGCGTCGCCGGCAGGATGGCCGAGCTGAAGGAGCGCGTCCACGTGCTGGGAGTGACGGCGGCGACGCACGGTCCCATCCGTGCTCTGGCCGACGAGCTCGGCATCGAGATGGAGACGCTGCAGGCAGGCGCGGAGGCGGAACGGAAGCTGAGCGCCGTCCGCGCCCTGGGCGCGGAGTCCGTCGCCGCCATCGGCAACGGCGCGAACGACCGGCTGATGCTCGAAGCGTGCGCGCTCGGGATCGCCGTCCTCGGACGCGAGGGGACATCGGTCGAGGCAGTGCTCGCCGCAAAGGTGCTCGCGCCCGATATCGCGACGGCGCTCGACCTGCTGCTCGTGCCCCAGCGCCTCGTCGCGACGCTCAGGCGGTAGCAGCGCGCGCCTCGCCCCTCCGCTTCGCCAGACTCACTCTGAACCCGCCGGCCACCTCGGCGACGTTTGCGGCGAGGCGCCGCATCTCGGCGAGACGCTCGAGGTGAACGGCCTCGACCCTCGTCGCCACGACGACGGACAGCGGCACGCCCTTGCCGTTGAGCGCGCGCTTGACCTGGTGGACCGCGTCGGGGATCGGCAGCCGGCGCAGCTCGTCCCCGGGCATCCCGCGCGTGTCGAGGACGCCGTCCACCCACCTCAGCGGGACGTCGCGGTACTCCGCCATCAGGTGCGCCTCGGCGCGCTCGTAGTCCGCCGCGGTGAGGTCCCCTCGGCCGAACAGCGTGCAGTGGCACCACCCGACGCGGTCGATCTCCTCCTGGGCGAAGGTGCACGGGCAGATGAGCGAGCGGTCGAGATCGTGCTGTCCGCTCGGCTCGAAACAGGGGCAGTACCTGCGGCCGTACATCTCCTCTGAATCGGACAGCCACAGCCGGAGGTTCGCGTAGACCATCCAGCGCGGATTCACCGACCAGCCCCGGTTCGCGGCGTGTTTGCGGATCCACCGGTCCTGTCTCCGCAAGTCCGACCCGTACCTGCTCAGGTCCCGGACGAATCCCTTCATCATCGGCCACATGTTGCTCACGTCTTCGTACCTCCCGTCGCCACCGTCGTTCGGCTGACGGCGACTCTTCGCCGGTTCGGAGCGATCGGACTCACTACATGCGGAACAATGATACAATCTATAACGCAAGGTGATAGGTGCGAACGGCATGCCGCCTCGCTCAGGGGAATCGAGGAGGGGACTTAGCGCACTGTGTGCAGGTAGGCCATCGTCCCGTCGGCGAGGGCCTTGGCGAGCGTGTTCTGGTAGCTGTCGCTCGCGAGCTTGTTCGCCTCGGTGGGGTTCGAGAGGAACCCCATCTCCGGGAGCGCGGTCGGGACCTTGCACCAGTTGAACCCGGCGAGGTCGCTGCGCGGAACGATGCCCTTGTTCGCGGCGCCGGTCTGGCGGATCAGCGCGCCCAGGATGATCTCGCCCGCCTTGCGGCTCGAGCCGAGCGGCGCCCACTCCTTGCTCGACCCGGGCACCTGCATCGAGATGCCGTGCGTGCCCGGCGATCCGTCCACGCCGTCGCAGTGCAGGCGCAGGAAGAGGTCGGCGTGCGCGTTGTTGGCGATGGCCGCGCGGTCCTTGTTCGAGATCGCCCGGGGGCCGGTGCGGATCATGATGACCTTGACGCCCTGCTTCTCGAGCAGCGGGCGCAGCTTCAGGCCCACCTTCAGCACGATGCTCGCCTCGGTCACGCCGTTGGTGCCGGTCGCGCCGTAGGCGGTCCTGGGGTGCGGCGTCGAGTCGTTCGGGCCGACGGGCTCGTTGCCCGACAGCTCGCCGCCGTGACCGGGGTCGATGACGACGACGTACTTCTCCGCCGGCGTCTTCACCGGTGCGGGCACCGGTGCGGGCTTCGGGGCGGGCGGCTTGGGCGCAGCCGGCTTCACTGCGACCGTCGCGGGCGCGCTCGCCGTCGATGCCTGCGCCGACGGCGCGCTGCGGGTGGCCTCGTGCGTGGCGACGGACTCGAGCTTGGGCTCGGGCTTGAGG
>JAJZPX010000150.1 GCA_021811025.1 Actinomycetes bacterium | reverse complement strand
CCTCGTCAGGATCCTCCGTCGCGTCTTCCTCGAACGCCTCGCCCGCGTCGACCGCCTCGACGGCGTGCCGGAACGTGAAGTGCTTGTGGCCGAGGTAGCTCATGACCGTGACGATGAAGATCACGGGGATGTTCGCCAGGAACAGCGTGAGGTGGAACCACGCGGAGAGCACCTGGATCAGGACCGACTGGATGACGAACGTCGCCGAGTACGTGACGTACATCCGCACGTACTCCTTCAGCCAGTGCCCCTTCGTCCTGAAGACGAGCAGCTTGAACGTGAAGAAGTTCTGCGTCACCGCGATGACCCAGACCGCGGTCAGGATCAGCTGCTTCTGCAGGACGCTGCTCGGGTCGTGCGGGACGACGTTCTCGATGACCCACAGCATGCCGGTCGCGAACGCGGTGTTCCAGACGCCGACGACGAGGAACCGCAGCTTCTCCGCGTGCTTGCGCGCGAGCTCGGCCGCCTGCGCGAGCGCCTGCCCCGTCATCTCGGTCACTTCGGCGCGTTGAGGATGTCGAGGACGAGCGCCGCCAGCATGAGCTCGAACCCCATGAGGAACGGGAGCACGACGATCATGACCGTCGCCGTGGTGGGCGTCGTGCCGACGATCTTCTGGCCGACGACCCACGTGCCGAACAGCAGCGACCACAGCAGCAGCGCGGCGGCGGAGAACCCGAACAGCGCGACGGGCGAGAAGCTCGCGACCACGTAGCGCGTGAAGACGCGCCGCCAGAACGCGCGCCGCAGCGTGCCCAGCAGCTCCGGGACGACCTTCCCCAGCCGGATGCCGGAGACCTCCTCGCCGTACACCGCGGGGATGTTGACGTCCTTCACGCGCCTGCCGTCGAGCGCGAGGTGCGCGAGCACGTCGTTCTCGAAGCTGTACCCGTGCGCGACGTCGTCCCAGTCGATCGCGCGTTGCGCCTCCGCGGAAATCGCGGTGTAACCGTTCTGCGGGTCGAAGATGTCCCAGTAGCCGGTGGCGAGCTTCGTCAGGAACGTGAGCACGACGTTGCCGAAGATACGGTGCTTCGGCATGCCCTTCCAGCTCTGCCGTGAGAAGAATCGGTTCCCCTTGGTGAAGTCGTAGCCTTCCTCGACGATCGGGTCGAGGAGCGCCGGGAGGTACGCCGGGTCCATCTGACCGTCGCCGGCCATGACGACGGAGACGTCGACCTCGAGCTTCATGGCCTCCTCGTGCGCGTCGATCAGCGTCGCGCCCAGGCCGCGGTTCCGCTCGTGCCGGAGGAGCAGCAGCCTTGGGTCGCCCGGCTCCCGCGCCGCTTCGGCCGTTCCGTCCGTGGAGCAGTCGTCGATCACGATGATGTGGTCGACGAAGTCCGGCATGCCCCGGACGACCCCTCCGACGTGCGCCGCCTCGTTGTACGCAGGGACGAGCGCCGCTATGCGCCTGTCCTTGTATATGGCGCGGCTCCTTCCACGGCTGGACCCCCGCCAAGCGGAGGTCCGGGATAGTATATACCTGCGCATGTCGGCCGAGGTCCGGACCCGCAGGGAGGCACGTTGGTGAGGAAGCTGAGAGGCGCCGTGGTGGGCGCGGGGAACATGGGGCGCCACCACGTGCGGATCCTGGGGCACATGAAGGACGTGGACCTCGTCGGCGTCGTGGACACCGACGTGGCGCACGCCGCGTCCTGCGCGACCCCCGTCGGCGCGAAGCCGTTCGCCGACGCGGCCGAGCTGCCGGACGTCGACTTCGCCGTGGTCGCCGTGCCGACGCCCGCGCACTTCGCCGTCGCCCGGACGCTGATCGAGCGCGGCGTGAGCGTGCTGGTCGAGAAGCCGCTGGCGTCGACGCCCGCCGAGGCCCGCCGCCTCGCGGAGGCGGGCAAGCGCCGGGGCGTGATCGTGGCCGCGGGGCACGTCGAGCGCTTCAACCCCGCGGTGCGCGCCGTCGTCTCGCTCGTGACCGAGCCGCTGCTCATGCAGTTCGAGCGGCTGTCCCCTTACACGCCCCGCATCCGCGAGTCGATCGTGTTCGACCTGATGGTGCACGACCTCGACCTCGCGTGCCTGCTCGCCGGCTCCTATCCCGACCGCGTGGAGACCGTCGGGACGAAGGTCTTCTCGGACACGCTCGACATCGCCTCGGCCGTCCTGTCGTTCCCCTCGGGGTGCGTGGCGTCGCTGCAGGCGTCGCGCGCCACCCAGGACAAGGTGCGCCGGATAGCCATCTCGGAGCGCGGCCGCTTCCTGCTCGCGGACTCGATCCGGCAGGACGTCAGCATCAAGCAGGAGACTACCGGCACCTACGAGGAGGACGGCGTCTACCGGCAGTCGTCCGTGGTGGAGCTCCCCTACCTCGACCGGCGCGCGGAGCCGCTCGCGCTGGAGCTCGCGAACTTCGTCGCCGCCGTCCGCGGCGAGGAGCCCGTCGCCGTGGACGCCGAGGCCGGGGCGCGAACGGTGGAGCTCGCGAGCCGGGTCGAGGAGATGGCGGCGGGCTAGGAGCCGCCGATAGCCTCCCGCAGCGCCGCGAGCACCTCGCCGGCCTCTTCGTCGGTCAGCCCCGCGCCGAACGCCTGGCCGTGACCGTCCGAGTCGAACCGCAGCTTCGGCGGCGGCGCCGACCACCTTCCCCGCCGCTCCTCGGGACTCGCGAGCCGAAGCTCCTTCACGTCGTCGTACGTCTGCCGCTGCCGCACGCCGAACAGGACGCGCTCGAGCGTGAGCCGGCCCTCCTCGACGCGCGCCACCTCCGCACCGAAGACGCCGTACAGCGACCCGAACAGGCCGACGAGCGACGCGCCGAGGATGAGCAGCGCGAAGACCAGGAAGAATACGCCCGAGGCGACGCCCGCGACGCCGTGCGCCACGAGCGACTCGAACGTGCCCGTCGCGACCCAGACGACGACGCCCGCGATCAGCACGAACGGCACCCACGACAGCGCGATGAGCGCCTGCGCGAGCGCACCGGGAGCGGGCATGCGCACGACGAGCGCACCGTCCTCGTGGCGGATGTCGACTCTCACGCGCCCCCTCATCTCGTGATCGTCGGCCGGTTCACGGCCTCCCGCAGCGCCTCGAACACCTCGGCCGCCTCCTGGGGCGTGCATCCCTCCGCGACCGCTCGCGTGCGCTTCGCGTCCACCTCGAAGAGGATACCGCGACGCGAGATGGAATCGGCGTCGTGGGGGCCGCCCGACATCGGCGAGACCCGCAAGTTCGAGACGCGCAGCGCGGGCCAGCGGCGGCGGCGCGCGAAGAGCAGGACCTTCCGCGTGTCGATGAGCATCCAGGGCGTCGCCGTCAGGGTCTCGTGCCCGGCGAGGTGGTACAGCAGCTCCACGCCCGCGATGAGGACGAGCGCGTCGGGGAGCGCGGGGATCAGCACCAGAACGCCCACGACCAGGACCCTCGGCACGGGCGCGAGCCCCCTCGCCGTCTCGAGCGCGGCGCCCGCCCAGATGAACGTCGCGAACGCGCAGTAGACCGCGACCGGCACGAGGAGCGCGAGACCGAGCGGCACCAGCCGGCTGCGCGGTCCCGGCAGCGTCATCCGCACGCCGTCCGCCGTGGGCTCTATCGTGACTCGGCTGCTGTCCGGCGCTCGTTCGGCCACCCTCGCGTCCCTTCAGGTTCGCCAAAACGACTGGTGGCGTGTATATTGCTTCGAGGCGGTTGAGCTGTTCGCGCAGCGAGTCCGCTCGAACCGCCTGATCGATGGCGGCGAAGACCGCCATTGATAGGACTATACAAAAGACCCGGTGATCCCGCCGCTCTTGCGCTCTCTGCGAGCGCCCTGCGTGCCTTCAGTCCAGGAACTCACCGCGTCTGCAAGCGGTGCGGTCCCGGCGACGGGCGCACAGGAGAGGATCACAGCTTGAGTTTCGACAATCTGGGCTTGAACGAGCGCCTGCTCGAAGGCGTCCGTGCCATGGGGTACACAGAGCCCACCCCAATCCAGCAGCGCGCGATCCCGGCCGCGCTCGAAGGCCGCGACGTGATCGGCTGCGCGCAGACCGGCACCGGCAAGACCGCCGCGTTCGTGCTTCCCGCGCTCCAGCGCATCGGCCGAGGGGGCGGAATTCGCGCCCTCGTCGTGACTCCGACCCGCGAGCTCGCGCTGCAGATCCACGAGGTCGCCCGCGAGGTCTCCCGGCACACCGGGCACTCCGTGGCTTCCGTGTACGGCGGCGTGGGATACGAGCCGCAGCGCAAGGCGCTGCGCAAGGGCGTCGACCTGTTGGTCGCGACGCCCGGCCGGCTGCTCGACCTAGTCGGCACCAAGGACGCCGACCTCCGCCACGTGGAGGTCCTCGTGCTGGACGAGGCGGACCGCATGCTCGACATGGGGTTCTGGCCGCAGGTGCGAAAGATCGTCGGGCATCTGCCGGAACGCCGGCAGAACCTGCTCTTCTCGGCCACGATGGACGCCTCCGTCCTGCACGTCATCGGCGCGGCGCTCACAGACCCCGTGCGCGTCGACGTCGCGCCTCCGGCCACGCCGGTCGAGGCGATCGCGCAGTCCGTCTACCCCGTCAACGCGCTCCAGAAGACGGACCTGCTCGTGCATTTGATGGAGCAGCGTGACCTGCAGCGGACTCTCGTCTTCATGCGTACGAAGCATCGCGCCGAGCGCGTCGCGAAGGCGCTCGAGCGCAATCGCATCCGCTGCGCGGTCATCCACGGCAACCGCACGCAGTCGCAGCGCCAGCACGCGCTAGACGGCTTCAAGAGCGGGAAGTACCGGGTGCTGGTCGCGACCGACATCGTCGCGCGCGGCATCGACGTCGACGACATCAGCCACGTCGTCAACTACGACGTCCCGAACAACGCCGAGGACTACGTGCACCGCATCGGCCGAACCGCGCGCGCCGGCGCCTCGGGCTCCGCTATCACGTTCATGGACGCGGAGGAGATCGAGGGGCTGCGCGACATCGAGAACCTGATCGGCAGCGTCATCCCTTGCGAAGACCTCGAGGGCTTCCACTACAGCGAGCGCGTGGTGCCGAACCCGGAGCGAGAGGCGAAGCGCGCTGCTCGACCGGTGTTCAGCAGCGGCGTGCAGCGCAGGGCGCGCAGCCGGCGGATCGGGCCGCGCAGGTAGCGGAGGCCGGGGGCCCTGGCGTCCACGGTCGTCCCGGCGTTCTCGGGGAGGGCGCCGGCGAGGGCGCCGCCCGCGTTCTCAGCGCCCCGCCTACCCGCCGCCCAGCTTGTGAGCGTCGAAGTACGCGTTGGCGTCCTTCTCCTGCTTGGTCGCCTGTGCCTCGAGGTCGGTCAGCTGCTTCGTCTCCGCGTCGATCCGCTTGCCGATCGCCTCGACGTCGGCCGGCGTCCCCTTGCCCGACGCCACCAGCTCGTAGATCTTCCGAAGGTCGCCGATGAGCGCTCTGGCGACCGGGTCCTCCTTCAGCAGCGCGTCCGTGACCGCGATCTCCTTGTCCGCGTACGTCTTGAACTCGTCGTTGACCTTCATCGTCTTGATCTTCGAGATCT
>JAJZPX010000149.1 GCA_021811025.1 Actinomycetes bacterium | reverse complement strand
CGAAGGTCCGTGCCGGGTCCCGCGCCCGGCACGAAGCGGGAGCGCGGGACCTAGGGACTTGACGGTGTCACTTAGATCCTCTTCTGTTCGACTGCAGTACCAGCACGAAAACGCCCCTCCGTCCGCAGCGGGACGAGGGGCGCGCGATCACGCGGGGAGGCCGGCCCCGCGAGGGGTCGCCTGCCGCGTCCACGCTCCTCCCTCGTGATGGTTTGAGCACTGTCCGACGTAAGCCCCCGAAGGGACAGCCACCTTATCCCCCGCCTTAATCCGGCGAGGGCTGCTCTACCCATTGGCGTCTCTCGACATTTCCGGGCAGTGGCCTGTGTTCGGACAGGAGCCGCACCTAACGGACGGAGCCTGTTCCCGTGCTGTCAAACGCGTGCGCGGACGGCGCACGAGCACAGAGAGTGTACAGCGCAGGTCGTGCCGGGCGCAATTCGCCGAAGAGACTACTCCGCGTCGGCGTCTGCGCTGCGGCGTCCCGCGGTGTCGATCGTGATCGGCGCCGCTGGCTACTTCTCGTCGTCGTCCGCGGCGGGCTTGGGCTCGGCGGTCTCCATGCCTTCCTTGACGGAGCGCATCGTCTGACCGAGCGACTTGCCGAGCTTCGGTAGCTGCGACGGCCCGAAGATGATGAGGACGATGACGAGGATGATGATCAGGTGGGTGGGGCTGAGTATGCCCATGTCGGACCTCCTTAGCGGCCCGGCCGCGCACGAATCGCCGGATGCGGCCGAGGGCTAGAGACTAGCACCATCGCCGCTCGTCCGCCACGCCCTTCTCGCGCGCCCGGCTCACTCCTCGAGGAAGCGGCGCACGACCATGATGACGGTGTCGTCGCGGAGCGCGCCGCCCGTGAACGCGAGCACGTCGTCGAGCAGGGCCTGGGGGAGCAGCGCGGGGGCGGTCCCGCGCAGCCGCTCCGCCGCCTCCAGCAGACGCTGGTCGCCGTAGAGCTCGCCGTCCCCGCGAGCCTCCAGCACGCCGTCGGTGTACAGCAGCAGGCAGTCCTGCCGGCCGAGCGTCTCCTCGGCCGCTTCGAACGGGGCGGTCTCGAACGCGCCGACGATCGCGGAGGGTGCGCCGGGCAGGAAGCGCGGCGCGCCGGCGCTCAACAGGATGGCGGGAGGGTGCCCGGCGGACGTGTAGCGCAGCCGCCCCGACAGCACGTCGAGGACACCGAAGAACAGCGTCGCGAACGACTCGACGGGCGCCGTGCGGTACACGAGGGCGTTCAGCTTCGCGACCACCCAAGCGGGGTCGTCGCGCTCGAGCGCGTACGCGCGGATGCCGTCGCGGACGAGCGACGTCAGGCGCGCCGCCTCGAGCCCCTTGCCGGACACGTCGCCCACGACGATCCCGACCCTGCCGCCCTCGAGTTCGAAGACGTCGTAGAAGTCGCCGCCGACTGCGGCCTCGGCAGAGGCCGGGCGATACAGGTGCGCCGTCTCGATCCCCGCGATCTCGGGCGGAGGCGAGAGCACCGCCTGCTGCAGCGTGTCCGCGATCGCGCGCTCGCGCTCGTACGCCAGCGCGTTGTCGAGCGCGAGCGTCGCGGCGCTCACGAGTCGCGTCGCGAAGTATGTCTCGAGGTCCGAGAACCCGGCGGCCTCGCGCCGGGCGAAGACGATCGCGCCGATCGGCCGGCCTTGCGCCAACAGCGGCACCACGAGCGAGCTCCGCATTCCGAAGCGCCGCATGGCGGAGCGCCGCTTGCCCGCGCCCTTCCCGCTGTCGACCTCGCACACGGGCCGCCGCTCGGCGATCGCCTCCCGCACCAGCGGCAGCTCCTCATCCGAGAAGGTCCGCCCGCCTGACGCTTCGGGCGCCCCGCGCACGTCGGTCGCCACCCAGCGCTCGTCCCTGCGCAGCGAGATCGCGACATCCACGCCCAGCGTCTCGCAGGCGCGCGTCCCCAGCTCGCGCACGATCTCGCCGATGTCGAGCGTGGCGCCGACCGCGGAGCGTATCCCGTTGAGCGCCTCGTCGAAGCGCCGGCGCTCGGCCTCCTCCGTGATGTCCTCGGTGATCGCCACGACCCCGGTCATCTCCCCGGAGGCGTTCGTGATCGGCACACTGGTGAATCGCACCATCGCCCGCGTCCCATCGAAGCGCTCGATCTCAGCTGTCTCCGTCGCCGGCTCGTTCGTCTCGATCGTCCGCGTTGCCGGCCAGTCGCGTTCCGAGAAGGGCTCGCCGGTGTCCGGGCGGAACGCCTTGTAGACGCCGTACTCCTCGGGCGACCCCGGTTTCGGCGGCGGCCCCGCCCAGATGCGCTCGTTCGCCGCGTTGACCTCGAGGACGGCGCCCCGGGCGTCGAGCAGCGTGATGCCGATCGGCGTCTCGTCGATGATCGTTCGCAGTCGGCGCCGTTCGGCTTCGATCTGCCCCCTCGACTCGCGCAGCCTCTCCTCCGCCTCCCTGCGTTCGGTGATGTCGAGCACCTGCGAGAGGATCGAGACGAGGTTGCCCTCCGTGTCGTAGATGGCCGAGTCGTACCACTCGCACCAGATGACCGAGCCGTCCTTGCGGTAGTTGCGGTTGACGTTGAGGCTGCGGGGCGTGGCCGCCGTGAGGAGGTTGCGCGATTCCTCGTTCACTATCGCGACGTCCTCCTCGTACACCCAGCGGAACTCGCCGATGGCCTTGCCGAACACCTCGTCCGCCGTCCAGCCGAACATCTTGGCGGCCTCGTCGGACCACCTGGTGATGCAGAACTCGGAGTCGAACTCGATCACGGCCAGCGGCGAGTTGTCGATGTGCTCGTCGAGCCGCGCCTTGGCCAGCGCCGACTCCTTCTCGGCTCGCTTGCGCTGGAACGCCTCGACGATGGCGGGGGCGAGCGCCTCGGCCGTCTCGGCGTCGTCCGGGCCGTACCCGCCCTCGCGGTTCGCCACGGCCACCACCCCGATCGTGCGCCCCTCGCTGATGAGCGGAAAGCCGAGGAACGACGTGAGCGGCGGGTGCACCTCGGGCGTCCCGATGCTCTCCGGTTCCTCGGACGGGGAGTTCGTGAAGAAGGCCCGGCCGGTCGTCAGCACTCTGTCGTACAGCCCGTGAACGGCGAAGGCGCGTTCCGTCCCGCGGCGGCCTCTCTTGTCGGCCGTTCTGTACTGCGCCCACCCGGGGTCGCTCAGGGCGATGTCGTGCAGCAGGCCGTCGGGTCCGAGCTCGCCGACGAACCCGAAGGCGCTGCCCGTCAGCGACTCCACCACGCGAAGGCAGGCCACGCCGAGCTCCTCCTCCGTCGACGTGCCGAGCGCCGCCTGGAGGATCGTTCCGACGCCCCCCATCGTCGCCGCGTGCCGCCGTTCGCGCTCCTCGTTGCGCTTGCGCTCACTGATGTCGGCGAACAGGATCGAGATCCCCTCGGCCGTCGGGTACGCGTGGATCTCGACCCACCTGCCTGCCGCCGGCGAGAAGGTCTCGAAGGTCTGCGGCTCCCGCTCCTCCATCACCTTGCGGCAGTAGGGCAGCGCCGGAGAGTCCGGATACAACTCCTCCATCGATCTGCCGAGCAGCTCCGACGCAGGCCGCTGCATCATCTCCTCCGCGCGCGGGTTGACGAGCGTGCAGCGCCACTCGCGGTCCACCGACACGAACCCGTCGGACATGCTCCGGAGGACGTCGGTCAGGCGCTCGGTCGTCTCTTCGACCTCGTCGCGGAGCCTCGCGCGCGACTGCATCGGACGCTCACGCTCGCTCCACGGACGATCCTGCGCACCACCGCTCACGGACGAACCCCTCACCCGTCACGCGCCGGACATACCCAACCGTTGCGCCCGATGCCCCTCGGGGTCACTCGGGCTCGATCGCGCAGCTCGCCTCGGCGCGGGCCCGGAGCCAGGCGCCCGCCAGCTCCGCCCAGCCGTGCCCGGCCTTCCCTTCGGTCACGACGACGTTGTCGTGCATCGCAGCCGCTTCGCGCACCTCGGCCTGCTCGAGCGCATTCTCGACGAGCACGAGCAGCGCGACGGCCGGGGCCATCGCGACGTCAGTGACGGAGTCGCCCACGGCGATCGCGTCGTCGCGAGCGCGCTCACGCTCGGCGAGGTCCGCCTCGATCGCGTGCACCTTCGTGACGCCGCTCGGCATCACGTGGTAGGCGTGGACGTGCCGGACGTCGACGAGGTCGTGCCGCATCGGGCGGATGATGCCGTTGTCCACGATCGTGAGCGGCAGCTCGAACGCACCGAGCACGCCTCGCGCCGCGTCGAGGTCCACCTCGCCGCGCAAGGCGTGCGTGACGAGCCGGTCGGTGTGGTACGGCGAGTGGTACTCCAGCTTGCCGGGGAACGCGGCCAGCAGCGCCTCCACCGCGCCCGAGCGCTCGATCACCTCGTAGGGCGTCAGCCCGGTCTCCTCGATGAGGCCCGGCGTCCAGTCGCCCAGCTCGTAGCGCACCTCGGCGCCGCGGTCGCGCACGCGCAGCGTCCCCACCTCGGCGATGAAGTCGCGCCAGCCCAGCAGCCGCGCCAGCTCGCGCAGCTGCTTGACGTTGCGGCCGGAGACCGCGACCACCGGCAGCGCCTCGGCGTTGAGCATCGCTACCGCCTTCGCGGCGGTGGCGTCGGGCCGCCCCTCGACGTCCGTGAGCAGCGAGCCGCCTCGGCCGAGGAGCGTGCCGTCGAGGTCCGTGTATAGCACCTTCGCCCGGCCGAGAACGAGCCGGGCGTCCTCGCTGTCCAGCGGGCGCGGGAGGGTATCAGTCATGCCGATAGCGTACCCTACGGGTGGGGCGTGATGCGCGAGCGGGCGTCCGGCGCGCGCGGCGCGGATGGGGACGCGCTGACGGCCCGCAGCGGCGAGGGAGGGAGCGGATGTCGGAGTTCCGCCAGGATCCGGTGACGGGGGTGTGGACGCTGATCGCGCCCGCTCGTGCCGGACGGCCGAAGGACTTCGCGAGGCGGCCCGAGGAGGCGGCCGACGCGGAGCACTGCCCGCTGTGCGGGGGGCACGAGCAGATGACGCCGCCGACGCTCTATCTCGGGCACCTGCCCGGCGTCGAGGGGTGGGTGACGCGCGTGGTGAACAACAAGTATCCCGCGCTAGCCGCGCCCGAGGGCGCCTGCGGACCGGAGGAGGTGGCGGCGCCGCCGCCGTACCGCGGCACCACCGGGTTCGGCGGGCACGAGGTGATCGTCGAGACGCCGCGTCACGGCGAGGGGCTCGCGGACTACGGCGGCGCGCACGCGCGCCTGCTCGTGGACACGCTGGTGGACCGCGTGCGTTTCTGGCGGGACGAGGGGTGCGTCGCGCACGTGCTCGTCTTCCGCAACTGGGGGCTGAAAGCCGGCGCGTCGCTCGCGCACGCGCACATGCAGCTCGCAGCGCTCCCGCGCGTCCCGGACGCCATCGGCCGCGAGATGGGCAACTTCATGACGTATGCCGAGCAGACGCACGGACGTTGCGTGCTGTGCGCCGCCCAGCAGGCGGACGACGAGGGCGGGCGCACCGTCTACGACGAC
>JAJZPX010000148.1 GCA_021811025.1 Actinomycetes bacterium | reverse complement strand
GCGTTTCCGCTTATATCCTTTGCCCTCGTAGCAGTAGCCGCACCGGTGCGGGCAGCCCCGGTACGTCTCGAGGTACGCCGACCCCTCTCGCGGCACGAGCACGCCGGTGAGGTACGGCGAGGGGATCGCGTCGAGGTCCTCGATGAGGGCGCGGTCCGGCGCCGACACGATCTCGTCGCCGTTGCGCGCCGTCACGCCCTCCACCATCCACGCTCTGCGCCCGCGCAGCAGCGTGTCGAGCAGCTCCGCGAACGTCGCCTCCCCCTCGCCCCGCACGACGGCGCGCACGTGCGGGTTGTCGCGCAGCACGTGCTCGGCGATCGGCCCTACCTCCGGCCCGCCGAGGACGATCGCGGTCTCCGGGCGCGCGATGCCGATGATGCGGCACGCCTCGTACACCTGCCTCGCGTTCCAGCACGTCACCGAGAAGCCGACGACGTCGGGGCCGAGGTTGAGCACGCGGTACGCGACCCACCACGGGTCCACTCCCACGTCGAGGTCCAGCGCCTGGAACCCGACCTTGCCCGCTAGCCGGCGGTCCGCCATCGCGTACGACTGGAGGTAGCCGAGCGCGAGCGACTGGTAGCCGACGCTGTTCAGCGCGACAAGCGCGATCTTGAGCTGCGGTTCCGCCATGGGCACCCTACTCCAGCTCCCCCGGCCCTGTCGGCGCGAGGTACGCGCGCCGTATGCTCTCCACGAGCCGCTCCTCGTCGGAAGGCGGCGCGAGCGCCGCCTTCACCTGCGGCGCCGCGCCCTCGAGCACGCCGCCGCAGACCTCGGTGAGCAGGCACGAGGTGCAACGGTCGCCTCTCGCGAGCGGCACGACGGGACGCATCAGCGGGACGAGGTGCAGCGCGTACGCGCCGGCGAGGCAGTACGGCACTCCGGCGAGCTCGACCCACGCCGAGTTCACGGTGCCGCTGTCGCAGGCAGCGGCAAGCCACGGCATCGCCGCGGCTACGTCGAGAGAGGGGTCGGCCACGTCGACGACGACGTGGCGGGCGCCCGCCTCGACCGCCGCCGTGACGGCCGCGGGCAAGTCGCTCACGTTGTGCCTGCACGCGGGCACGTGCGCCGAGACGGCGACGCGCACGCCCGCACGCTCGGCGGCCTCGGCGAACTCACGCATCCCCCGCAGGGCGCGCTCCTGCCCGCCGGGAGCGCTCGCAAGCGCGTCGTGCACGCCGGGCGAGCCGCCGAGGAGGCGCACGCGGACGTGCCGCACGCCGGCCGAGAGCGCAGCGGCGGCGTTCCCGGAGTGAGCCAGCGCCGCGCCGTCGGTGTCGAGCCGCAGGCGCTTCACGCCCGCGCGGGCCGCGGACGCGAGCAGCGTGTCGAGCTCCGGGTGGCGGAACGGCTCGGGACCGGTGAGCGCGACGTTCGGCCCGGGCTTCCCTCCCCAAGCAGCGCACGCCGCTTGCACCTCGGCGGTAATGTCGAAGGCCCGGCGGTAGTCGGCCGCCTCGCTCCTGCCGCACCGCCCGCACGTGACGGCGCCTCCGTGCCCGAGCGGCACCTCGATGAATTCCAGCATCTCACCTCCACTGCGCCCTCTCAGGATACCCGAGCGCGGGAGCCACGGGCAGCTGGCGGGTAGAGACCGGTGTTGGAGGTGCCCATGACCTTGCCGCTCACCGGTTCAGCCGCCGCAGCGGCCCCGCAGGTGCCGCTCTCCATCCTCGGCGTCCTAGGCGTGCGAGTCGACCAGGCGCAGGGGCAGTTCCTTCTGAGCGCGATCACACAGGCCGCCGCGGCCATCCTCGCGCTCGTGCTCACCGCGAACATCCTGTTCACGCAGCTGCAGCCGTACGCGCTGCCGGTCCGGTTCTTAGTGCTGTGGGACCGGGGGACGAAGCTGACGTACGCTCTGCTCGCAATCGCTTCGCTGGCGCCCGCGGTGCTCATCCTGCTGGCTTGGTACCAGTTCTCGGACGTCATGGTTGCGCTGTTCGCCGCGAGCCTCGTGGTGCTGGGTTGGTACATCCGCTCCCGTCCCCGCAGCGTTTCGCTGGACCGGTTCTTCGATGAGATGGTGACGCACCCGGAGCTGCGTGTGGAAAGCGGGCGCGAGCTGTATCACATGGCGCTCACGGCCCTCGACCGGCACGACGTCGACACGTTTCGCAAGGCCTGTCTGCTCCTGTTTGCGTCCGACGGTTCCGACGCCGTCTACCAGTTCTGGAACACGACCATCGAGCGAGTCCAGGACGAGCCGGAGGCCGTGACGCCGCTCGCCGAGGCGCTGTACACGTGCGCCTCGCCCCTCGCCGTCACCTACGCGATGGACGCAGCGGGGCGCAGGGCGGCGGGGACGAGCGTGCCGAACCCTCTCTTCTCCCCCGCGCTCGCCGACCAGTCGCCGCACTACCTCGGCCGGCTCCTCCTGTTGTCCGGCGACCGTTCGTACGGGGCGCTCGTACGTCAAGAGGTGCTCGAGAACCTGCTGCTCCTCGCGCTCGACCTGCTCACCTCGTGTGCCTTGGACGAGCTGGCGGCACTCCCCATAGCGAACGACGTCGTCCCGACTCTCCTGGGCTATCTCGACGAGGCGGAGGACGAGCTGCTGCTCCGCATCATGCGCGGGGATACCGTCTACCACTACGTGCTGTTTTCGCTGCCTGGCGACGAGCGCTTCGGAGCGGCGGAGCGTGCGGAGCTTGAGGCGGCGCGACGGCGCACGTGGGACAGGATCGCGTCGCTCGTCTACTACGATCACGAGTGGGGCGGGCGGCCCGAGATCGAGCTCGCGCTGTGGCGCGAGGGCGGCGACGAGCTGGAGTCGGTCAGGGGCCGCGAGAACGTCGAGGAGGTGCTGGGTCCGCGGGGCGCCACGGGCCTGCGGTGCGAGTGGCACCCGCCCAGGGCGAGGCGCCGGTGGCTGACGCCGCGGCGTTGAGCGAGAGGCTAAGGGCCCCTTTCGGGGCCCCGTCATGACGATTGGTGTCCGAGGGGGGATTTGAACCCCCACACCCGTAACGGGCACTAGCACCTCAAGCTAGCGTGTCTGCCATTCCACCACTCGGACGGCTGTCGCCTGCAGCGCAGCGAGCGACAGTATATCAGTTTCCCCGCCGGGCGCCACACGTACTCGCCTGAGGCCCGAGAGGCCTGAGCCGGCCCCAGGCCGAGCCTTGGCCCAACCCTACGCGGTCCTCTCGAGCTCTATCGGGTACGGCTTCGCGAAGTGGCACGCTGCCCTGTGCCCTGCCGTCACCTCGCGCAGCTCCGGCTCCTCGCGGCTGCAGATCTCCTGCGCGATGGGGCAGCGCGTGTGGAAGCGGCACCCGCCGGGCGGGTCGATCGGGCTCGGGGGGTCCCCGGCGAGCACGATGCGCTCCCGCGAACGCTGCACCTCAGGGTCCGGCAACGGCACGGCCGAGAGCAGCGACTGCGTGTACGGGTGCGACGGCGCCTCGTACAGCTGCCGCCAGTCGGCGATCTCCGCGATCTTGCCGAGGTACATCACGGCGACGTGGTCGGACACGTGCTGCACGACGGAGAGGTCGTGCGCGATGAAGACGTAGGTGAGGTCGAACTCGTCCTGCAGGCGGTCGAGCAGGTTGAGCACCTGCGCCTGGATCGAGACGTCGAGCGCGGAGACCGGCTCGTCGCACACGATGAGCTTCGGCTGAAGCGCGAGCGCGCGAGCGATCCCGATCCGCTGCCGCTGGCCGCCGGAGAACTCGTGCGGGTAGCGCACGATGTGCTCCGGGTTGAGCCCGACGACGTCGAGCAGCTCTTTGGCCTTGGCGACGCGTTCCCGCCGCGTCCCGACGCCGTGGATCGTGAGCGGCTCCGCGACGATCTCGCCGATGGTGAACCGCGGGTTGAGGCTCGCGTACGGGTCCTGGAAGATGACCTGCACGTCGCGCCGGTACGCCTTAAGATCGCGGCCCTTCAACGCCAGCACGTCGCGCCCCTCGAACTCGATCGAGCCCGAAGTCGGCTCGGTCAGCCGGATGAGGCAGCGTCCCGTCGTCGACTTGCCGCAGCCCGACTCGCCCACGAGCCCGAGCGTCTCGCCCTTCGCGACCTCGAAACTCACGCCGTCGACCGCCTTGACCTTGCCGGAGAGCCGCGAGGCGAGCACGCCCTGCTCGACGGGGAAGTGCTTGATGAGGTCGGTGACCTTCAGCAGGGGCTCGCCCATCACACCGCCTCCGGCTCCATATCGAGCGAGCATCCGCGGACGAACCCGGCCTCGCCCGCGAAGTGGCAGGACGCTCCGTGACCGTCGCGGATCGAGCGGAACGCGGGCACCTCAGCGCGGCAGCGCTCCTGGGCGTAGGGGCACCGCGGGTGAAACGCGCAACCGCTCGGCACGTCGATCAGGCTCGGCGGCTGCCCATTGATCGGGCACAGAACGGACTTCTGGGTCATTCCGGCCCGCGGGATCGAGTCCATCAGCCCCCAGGTGTACGGGTGCAGCGGGTCTCCGAAGATCTCGTCGAGCGCACCGTACTCCGCGGGCTTGCCGGCGTACATGACCAGCACGCGATCCGCCATGTCCGCCACAACGCCGAGGTCGTGGGTGATCATGACGATCGCGGAGCCGGTTCGCTGCTGCATCTCCTTCACGAGATCGAGGATCTGCGCCTGGATCGTCACGTCGAGCGCGGTCGTCGGCTCGTCGGCGATGAGGATGTCGGGATCGCACGCGAGCGCCATCGCGATCATCGCGCGCTGGCGCATGCCGCCGGAGAACTGGTGCGGGTAGTCGTCGACCCTCTTCTCGGGGTGCGGGATACCGACCAGCCCCAGCAGCTCGATCGCGCGCGCCCTCGCCTCATTCTTCGACGCCGCCTTGTGGATGCGAAGCGGCTCGCCGATCTGCCGGCCGATGCGGTACACCGGGTTCAGCGACGTCATCGGGTCCTGGAAGATCATCGATATCTCGTTGCCGCGGATCGCTCGCAGCTGGTCCTCCGGCATGTTGATGAGAGAGCGCCCCTTGAACGTCACGTCCCCGCCCTCTACCCTGCCCGGCGGCATGGGCACGAGGCCCATCATCGTCAGCGCCGTGACCGACTTGCCCGACCCCGACTCGCCGACCACGCCGAGAGTCTCGCCGGGATCCAGCGTGTAGCTCACTCCGTCGACGGCCTTCACGACACCGTCGCGCGTGTGGAAGTGCATCTTGAGGTCGTCGACCTTCAGCAGGTGATCGGCCATCGGCTAGTCCTTCATCTTCACGTCGAGGGCGTCGCGGATACCGTCGCCGAGCAGCGTGAACGCGAGCACGGTCGACAGGATGGCGAGCCCGGGCCAGAGCACGATGCCCGGGTTCGACGTCAGGTACATCTGGCCGTCGGCGATCATCCGGCCCCACGAGACCGCGTTCGGGTTGCTCACGGGGTCCGGCAGTATGCCCAGGCCAAGGAAGCTCAACGCCGCTTCGGTCAGGATCGCACCGCCGATGGACATCGTCGCGTACACGACTATGGGCGCGACGGCGTTCGGCATGATGTGGCGGAAGATGAGCCGCCGGTCGCTCGCCCCGAGG
>JAJZPX010000147.1 GCA_021811025.1 Actinomycetes bacterium | reverse complement strand
GCTTCGCGACGTACGTCGCGTGATGTTTCCCGTAGTGGTAGTCGATGGTCTCTCTCGAGATCGCCGGTGCGAGCGCGTCCCGCGCCCACGGAAGCTCGGGCAGCTTGTGCTCCATGGTCCGTCTCCTAACCTCTCGGTGGGCGCTGCGTTCGCCGTGTACTTACCCGTGCGGCCCGAAGGCGCGCGTCCCGCGTGACGCGTCTCGCCGCGCGACGCGGCGTTCGACACGCGATCAGTCCTCGGTGGCCCGCACCGCGCGATCGCCGCCCTCGCTCTTCGCGGCGTACAGCATGCGGTCGGCGACCCGGACAAGCTCGTCGAGAGACTCCGGAGGGCGCAGGAAGGTCGCCGATCCGATGCTGATGGTGACGCCGGTCCCGGCCTCGGTCATCCGCCGCCGAACGACGTCCTGCATGCGCGCCACCGCCCGTTGGGCCGAGTCGGGCCCCGTCTCCGGCAACAGCACGACGAACTCGTCGCCGCCGAGCCTCGCGACGGTGTCGACCTCTCGCGTCGTCTCGTGCAGGGCACCGGCGATCAGGCGCAGGATCCGGTCCCCCTCGGTGTGTCCCTTCGTGTCGTTGACCTGCTTGAAGTCGTCGCAGTCGGTGTAGACGAGCGTGAGGGGGTGCCCGAAGCGGCGCGTGCGCGCGAGCTCCGTCTCGGCGGCCTCGGCGAACGCGCGCCAGTTCGCCACGCCGGTGAGGTAGTCGAGGTGCGACGCGATGCGCTCGCGCTGGATCGACGACCGCAGCGCGGCCAGCACGAGCCCGAACAGGGCGAAGACCGAGAACTGCGCCGCGGCGTTCCAGTATGGGACGAGCGGGTTCCGGAAGGTCTCGATCACGAGCAGGTCGCTCGTGAGGCTCAGGGCGGCGCAGAGCAACGCCGCCAGAACCGCCCAGACGGGACCGGCCGTCCACGCCACGAGCGCCACGGGGAGCAGGTACAGGACGACGACGCTCGTCTCGGAGCCGGTCGCGTAGTCGAGGCGCCCGATCACGGCGATCGTGCACGCGGCGATGACGATCGCGACCACGGGCGAGCGAGGCAGGGGGAGATCGTCGGGTGCCAAGCGGCTCGCCATTGGGACCTTCCGGCAGACGGCTCGTCACGACTGAGCCGAATCCATCGTCTCACTTAGCCGTGCCGGGCACAACGCGCGACGGGACGGGGACCGGACGCGTCACAGCGGAACGGAGCGCGGCGGGCCGGGGGACGCCTGCGGAGGCGCGGAGGCCGTCAGAGTCGGGGTTTCGGACGAAGGGACGATGATCCCGTTCGCGGGCACGGCGGGCCGCTCGACGGGCGCGTACAGCGGGATGCAGTGGATGACCACCGTCAAGGCAAGCAGAGTGACGGTCAGTAGCAACAGCCAGACGAACGCGCGTCGAGCGGACACTTGCGATCCCCCCTCCGGCCGCTTCGCGGCCGCTCCTCACTGCTCCCCGTCCACGTACTCCACGTCCGGGCTTGCTTCGGCGGGAGGCTTCGTCCCGCCGGCGGACGCGGTCCACGGCTCCACAAGGAAATACTCTGCCTCGGCTCCCGCGGCGCCCCACGCGGGATCCCATGCGCCGAGGCCGGCGGTGCCGGCCGAGCACTCGCCGAGCCGCCCGGAGAGAACCGCCGCGCCATCGAGCACGAGCGAAGCGTCGTGCCCGTGGACGGAGACGAGCGCGTCGAACGAGCGGCCGCGGTAGGCGGGTATCGCCGCGGTCGCCAGCGTGCGCGTCTCCCCTCGCCACGTCTCCTCCAGCCGGACGGTCCGCCCCTCGAGCACGAAAGCGGCGCAGCACGCCGGGGCGGTAGCACGGACGACGAGCGAGATGCGGCGGCCCGCCGGCCAGCGTACGCGGCACCTGACGTTGTAGTCCCTCCAGCAGCTGCCGCCGCGGATCAGCGCGACTCGGCCGTTCTCGCTCCCCGTCGCGACGAGGACCCGCCCGCCCACGGCCTCCGCCCCTTCCCACGCCGCCGCGGCTTGCCGGCCGGACGCCAGGAGCGGCAATTCCGTTCCCGGGGCGGAAGTCGCGGGGACGGCCTCCGACCGGGCAGCCAAGACGGACGCGGCGGCGACGAGCGCCAGGACGAGCGCGGTCGAGACACCGAGGGCGAGCTGTCCTGCTCGGCGCGCCTCGGCGGTGTCGGGTCTCGCCTCGAGTTCGAGAACGGGGCGCACGGCTCGATCCTCCAGCCCGCGGAAGGTTTGCATCTACCCGGCCGAGCGAGCTTGGTAAACCGTGGAAGGGAGGTGCGCGGCACCTGCTCGCCGTGCTAAAGTCCATCCAGGACGGCAGCCTTTGTGGCGCCTTGTTCATGATGTCGACTGTCAGGTCTCATGCGGGGGATAAGAGCAAGCGTCCTCGTTCGCCGGGCACCGGCTCTCGCAGCCGTGTGCCTTGCCGTCGTTCTCGCCGGCGCTTCCACTGCGTGGGGCTACAACGAGAGCGGCACCGTCGATCCCGTCCGCACGGAGTGCTACTCGTGCCACCCCACGAACTCCTCGGGGCAGGACATGCCGAACGCGTACAAGACCGGTCCGCACGGGGACTACGCGGTCTCCAGCATCAGCTGCTCGCTGTGCCACAGCGTCCACGGCGCTTCTCCGGCCGGCATCCTCCTGATGCCCAGGGCGACGATCAAGGCGAACTGCGAGGTGTGTCACGACGGGACCGGAGGGCAGGGGGTCTACGGAGCCATCGCCGCGCGGGGGCTGGCGGTGGGCGCGCAGCACAGGATCGACACCACCAGCGTGGTCCCCGGCGGCGACGCGGCGACGGGGGGCTCCGTCGTGGCGACGTTCGGCGGCGTCGCGGGGACCCTCGGCTGCGACGACTGCCACAACCCGCACAACGCGGACACGGTCGTCCCGTTCGGCGGCGACCGGCTGCGGTCGCGCAGCACCACCGTCTCGGTGTACGCGTCGAGCAAGCTGTTGAAGCGACGGCCCTCGTCGGCGACCTCTTCCACCGCGGAGTACGGCTCCGACTGGTGCGGCGCGTGCCACAAGGGGCGGCTGTCGGGCCTAGGCATGCCGAACAACCACCCCGTCGATTCCACGCTGCTGACGTCCACGCCGTTCTACTACGCGAACGTCGCGCTCCTCTCGAGCGACTCCTCGACCTCGGTGACGGTGATGGGTCCGATGGGCGGTGTCCGGAGCGTCCTCACCAGCTTCGTCGCCACGAACGGCGGGAACCGAGGCTATCTGATGCCGTTGCCGGGCGGGGCGCGCACCGCGCAGCAGCAGGGGCACTACCCGATCTGCCAGCAGTGCCACGAGGACTCGCGCAACTGCGGCACGCTGTCCGCGGACGGACAGGTCGCGCGTGCTGCCGCCTCGGTTGTCACGAGCATCGACGGGAACGTGGCGAGCGACAACCCGCGCTTCCAGAACTTCCCTCACGAAACGCAGAACGCGCGGATGATGGTGGAGCAGGGTGACGATCTGTGCACCAACTGCCATCCGGTCGGCATCCTGCCCTGACGCGTCGTATACTCGCTGCATCACGGACCGCAAGGCGGGCCTGCGGCCCGTCGTGTCGGCCGCGACGCAGCCGCGGCATCCAGCTGACTCGCTGCACTCGCGGCTGATGCCGCGACGAAGAGGGCGGCTTCAAGGAGATCGCATGGTGGACGTCGTCCGTCGCCAGTACTCGCTCGGCGAGGAGATCGCGAGCGCGATAACTCACGGTTTCGGCGTCGCGGCCTCCATCGCCGCGCTGGTGGTGCTCGTCGTGCTGGCGGCGGTATACGGCACCGCGTGGCACGTGGTGGGCGTCTCGGTGTACGGCGCCACGCTCGTCCTCCTCTACACCGCCTCGACGCTCTACCACTCGCTGTCGTCCACCCGTGCCCGCCACGTCTTCAAGGTGATCGACCACGCGGCCATCTATCTGCTTATCGCGGGCACCTACACGCCGTTCACCCTCGTCACGCTCCGCGGGCCCTGGGGATGGTCGCTTCTCGGCGTCGTGTGGAGCCTTGCGGTGACGGGCGTCGCGCTCGAGGCGTTCTGGGTGTACCGGCCGAAGTGGGTGTCGGGCGCCGTCTTCCTCGGCATGGGCTGGATGGTCGTCGTGGCGATCCGCCCGCTGCTCGCGGCGCTTCCCCCCGCAGGCTGGCATCTCCTGCTCGCTGGCGGGCTCGCGTACACGCTCGGCGTGGCGTTCTACGTGATGAAGCGCGTCCCCTACATGCACGCGGTCTGGCACTTGTGGGTGCTGGCCGGCTCGGCGCTGCACTTCCTCGTCGTGCTGTACTTCGTGCTCCCGCCCAGGGCGTGATGCCGCGTGTGGAAGGACGACCTGCACGCGTTCCTCGGAGAGTTCCAGCACCCGGCGTGGGGCACGGGCCACAGCAGGCGCGTGTACGAGCTGGCGCTGCGGCTCGCGGCGCAGGAGGGCATGTCGGTCGATCCGGACTGCCTGTACGCTGCGGCGCATCTGCACGACCTTGGCGCGCTCGAGCCCTACCGCGAGGAGGGCGTCGATCACACCGAGCGGTCGCTGCAGGCTGCGCCCGCGATCCTCGCCGAAGTCGGCTTCGACCCGGCGAGGGCGGAACGGGTGTTGGGGTGCATACGCGGGCACATGTTCTACGCGGAGCCGGAGAACTGGCCGGAGGACCTCGTCTTCCACGACGCGGACACCCTCGACTTCATGGGCGACATCGGCGTAGCGCGCCTGCTCGCGATCGTCGGGAAGGACGAGTGGACGCCCGACCTGCGGTCCACCATCGAGCTCGTGCGGCGCTTCCGGTTGCAGCTCCCGGACACCCTCGCGACCGGCGCAGCCCGCTTCATCGCCAAGGCGCGGAGAACCGAGATGGACGCGTTCCTCGAAGGCGTCTCCGAGGCGTCCGACGGTCTGCGGTTCCTGTGAGGCGCTATCGCCGGTAGACGGAGACCCGGGAGCGCCCTTCCGACTTCGAGTGGTACAGGGCCTCGTCCGCCTTCGCGAGCAGCTCGGTCATGTCCGTCCCGTCGCGCGGGAACAGGACGACGCCCGCGCTGACGGCTACGGGAACGGCCTGCCCCCGCACTCGTATCGGCATCCGGCGGGTGGCGCCGACGAGCCTCTCGCACGCCGCTGTCGCTTCCTGCTCCTCGACGTGTGGCAGGATCAAGGCGAACTCGTCGCCGCCGAGCCTCCCGATGACCGAATACGCGCGCGACTCGTCACGCAGCCTGCCCGCGAAACCCTTGAGCACCGCGTCTCCGACGGCGTGCCCCAGCCGGTCGTTAACTTCCTTGAAGCCGTCCAGGTCGAGCCAGGCGAGCGCCCCCGTGTCGCCCATCCGCAGGGTCTCCTCCAGCTCCATCTCGAACCGGATCCGGAACTGGCGACGGTTGAACACGCCTGTCAGGGGGTCGCGCTCCGCGAGGAAGGCCAGCTTGTCGTTCGCCTGCTCGAGCGTCCCCAGCATCCCGTTCATCCGGTACGCCAGGTCGGAGATCTCGTCGTTGCCGCTCATGGCGACACGCATGCTCGGGTCGCCGGACGCCCTG
>JAJZPX010000146.1 GCA_021811025.1 Actinomycetes bacterium | reverse complement strand
CTCGGAAGTTAAGCCCTCCAGCGCCGATGGTACTGCGGCGTCAGGCCGTGGGAGAGTAGGACGTCGCTGAACACATCCAACGGCTTTCGTGTACCCGGTCGCAGCGATCGGCGGCACCATTGTTGCTAATACGACCGCCGCGCTCAGGATTGTGGTAGTCTGACGCGAGCGGGCCGGTCCAGCCGCCGGCCCGGCCCCACTTGTGTGCGCAGGCTGGGAGAGGAGGTGGCGTTCGTGGAGAAGGAACGCGTGCAGGAAGTGCTCGACAGGATCCGTCCCGCCCTTCAGGCGGACGGCGGCGACGTGGAGCTCGTCGACGTCGAAGGTGGCGTCGTGAAGGTGAAGCTTGTCGGCGCGTGCGCCGGGTGCCCGATGTCCCAGCTCACGCTGGCGAACGGGGTCGAGCGCGTACTGAAGGAGGAGATCCCGGAGGTCGAGCGGGTAGAACCCGTCATGTGATCTGCGGGTGTTGATGGTGCTGGAGCGTCGTTCGGCGGCCGCCGGGCGACGCTCTTCGCTTCTCCGGCGCCGTCCGGCACTTGCCGGCCACCGCTCGTCCTGGCGGGTTGACGCTACATGTTGCGGTGGTAGAATTCGAGAACGCAACATATTGTTGCCCAGCAGGGAAGCGGACGAGCGCCTCGGGCGCGCGGGAAGGACTCGAGAGGGAGCCACGAGAAGCCATGGCGGATGCTAACGAGCGCACAACGTACTCCAGGGTCGTCGACGAGACCCTGTCGCCGAACTCGCTCAAGGTGCTGCAGAAGCGGTACCTCCGCAAGGGCGACGACGGGCAGCCGGTCGAGCGCCCGTCGGACATGTTCATCCGAGTGGCGGAGAACATCGCGTCGGCGGACGCGCGGTACGGCGCGGACGAGACGACCGTGACCGAGACGGCGGAGGACTTCTACGACCTGATGACCTCGCTCGACTTCCTTCCCAACTCCCCGACCCTCATGAATGCCGGGCGCGAGCTCCAGCAGCTCTCCGCGTGCTTCGTGCTGCCGGTCGCGGACTCGATGGAGTCGATCTTCGGCGCCGTCCGCGACACCGCGCTCATCCACAAGTCGGGCGGCGGGACGGGCTTCAGCTTCTCGCGGCTGCGGCCGGCGGGCGACGCGGTGCGCTCCACGCAGGGAGTCTCTTCGGGGCCCGTCTCCTTCATGCGCGTCTTCAATCAGGCGACGGAGGCCGTGAAGCAGGGCGGGACGCGCCGCGGCGCCAACATGGGCGTGCTGCGGGTCGATCACCCCGACATCCTGAGCTTCATCAAGTGCAAGGCCGAGGGAGACTTCAGCAACTTCAACATCTCCGTCGCGCTGACGGAGAAGTTCATGGAGGCCGTGCGCAACGGGACGAGCTACGAGCTCATCAACCCGCGCGACGGCAGCGTGGCGGGGTCGCTCGACGCGCGCGAGGTGTACGAGCTGATCGTGGAGATGGCGTGGGCGACCGGTGATCCCGGCATCATCTTCATCGACCGGATGAACCGAGACAATCCGACGCCGCAGCTCGGCGAGATCGAGTCGACGAACCCGTGCGGCGAGCAGCCGCTCCTGCCGTACGAGGCGTGCAACCTCGGATCGGTCAACCTCTCGCGCTTCGTGCTGCAGCGCGAGGACGGTCCGGCGGTCGACTGGGACCGCCTCGCGGACGTCGTTCACCGCTCGGTGCACTTCCTCGACGACGTCATCGACATGAACGAGTACCCGCTGCCCAACATCGCTGAGCTGGCGCGCGGCAACCGCAAGATCGGCCTCGGCGTCATGGGATGGGCGGACATGCTCATCAAGCTGGGGATCGCCTACGACTCGGAAGAGGCCGTCTCGCTCGGGGAGAAGGTGATGGGCTTCATCGAGGCCGAGGCGCGCGCGGCGTCGGCGAGGCTCGCCGAAGAGCGGGGGACGTTCCCGAACTTCGCCGGGTCGATCTACGAC
Source organism: Actinomycetes bacterium (assembly GCA_021811025.1). Lineage (GTDB taxonomy): Bacteria > Actinomycetota > Coriobacteriia > Anaerosomatales > JAJZPX01 > JAJZPX01. Next base: position 3,616 of record JAJZPX010000146.1, on the reverse strand, counting down.
ACCCCCGAAGGCGTCCGTCTTCGCAACGCCACCGTCACGACGGTGGCTCCCACAGGGACTCTGTCGATCATCGCGAACGTGAGCTCGGGCATCGAGCCGCTGTTCGCGGTGAGCTACGTACGGACCGTGATGGACAACGACCGGCTCATCGAAGCGAACCCGCTCTTCGAGGACCTCGCGGTGAAGAGGGGCTTCTACAGCCGGGAGCTGATGAGCCTGATCGCCGAGCACGGCTCGGTCCAGGGGATGGACGAGGTGCCCGAGGACGTCCGGCGCATGTTCGTGACGGCCCACGACATCTCACCGCTGTGGCACGTCCGCATGCAGGCGGCGTTCCAGAAGTACACCGACAACGCCGTCAGCAAGACGGTCAACTTCGCGCACGACACGACGCCGGAAGACGTCCGCGAGGTGTACGATCTCGCGTACGAGCTCGGCGTGAAGGGCGTCACCATCTACCGTGACGGCAGCAAGGAGAACCAGGTGCTGTCGACCGGGAAGACGGCCCGTGCCGGAGAGGCGCCGTCGCCTGCAAAGCCAGGGGAGATCGAGCCTCGGCCGAGGCCGAGCGTCACGATCGGGCGCACCGAGAAGATCCAGACCGGTTGCGGCAACCTCTACGTGACCATCAACTCCGACGAGTACGGGCTGTGCGAGGTGTTCACGCAGATGGGCAAGTCCGGCGGCTGCGCGTCGAGCCAGTCGGAGGCCTTGTCCCGGATGGTGTCGATGTCCTTGCGAGCCGGAGTCGACCCCGACGCGATCATCAAGCAGCTGCGCGGCATCCGGTGTCCGAGCCCGGCGTGGGCCCAGGGCGGGAAGGTGCTCTCGTGCGCGGATGCGGTGGGCATCGCGCTCGAGCACTACCTCGAGTGGATGAAGACGGGCGAGGCATCGTTCGGGGTGACCAAGCACGGGGACGCTCTCGACAACCTCTCCGGGCAGTGCCCCGAGTGCGGCGGGGCAGTTGAGCACGAAAGCGGCTGCATGGTGTGCCGCGCCTGCGGCTACAGCAAGTGCGCGTAGGGCGTCTCCCCGTGGTCCTCTCCGATCGCAGCATCAAGGAGCAGCTGCTCGCCGGCCGTATCCGGATCGAGCCTCTAGACCCGGACGACGTCCAGCCGTCGTCGGTGGACGTGCACCTCGCCGGCCGGTTCCAGGTCTTCCGCAACGCTCGCTACCCGTACATCGATCCGTCAGTCGAGCAACAGGGCCTGATGGAGCTCGTCGAGGCGTCGCCCGAGACACCGTTCGTGCTCCACCCGGGTGAGTTCGTGCTCGGCGCCACGCTCGAGCGCCTCGCCCTGCCCGACGACATCGTCGCCCGTCTCGAGGGCAAGAGCTCGCTGGGGCGCCTCGGCCTGCTCATCCACTCGACGGCGGGCTACGTCGATCCGGGCTGGGACGGGACGCTCACGCTCGAACTCAGCAACGTCGCCAACCTCCCGATCGTGCTGGCCCCCGGCATGCCGATCGGCCAGCTATCGTTCATGCAGCTCACCACGCCCGTCGAGCGACCGTACGGCACGCCCGGGCTCGGCAGCCGGTATCAGGGACAGGTCGAGCCGACGCCCAGCCGCAGCCACCTGAAGAGGTAGGGGCTCACAGCCCCTTCGTCATCGCGCTGACGATCGACGTGGGTGTCATGCCGCCCAGGTACTTGCCGAACTCCGACTCCATCACCGGCAGCCACCGCAGCTTCCGGCGAATGTCGCGCTGCAGGGGCATCGACGACGCGGCGAAGACCCCGAGCGCTTCGTCCGGCGACGATACGGCGACGGCCCGGCCGGCGAGCGCGCCGGACCTGAGCGCGTAGCTGATGCCTTCGCCCGACGTGGGTGACATGAAGCCGCCTGCCTCGCCTGCGAGCAGGACGCGTCCCTCTCCCGGGACGACGTCGGTGCGCGAGCGCACCGACAGCGCCACCCACGCTTCCCGGTCGACTCGCGGACCGAGCTGCGGCAGCGCGTTCCGCAGGATCCGCACGACCTGGTCGTGCTTCTGGTGCGGGCGCCGAGTCCTGGGGTAGAAGACCGAGCCGACGATCGCGCGGTCACCCTTCGGGACGACGTAGCCGTACGCGAACGAGTCGCCCACGCCGCGCATGTAGATGCAGTCGAAGTAGGGCTCGAGCTTGCCGTCGAGGCACAGCCAGTCCTGTAGCGTCACGTAGGTCGCGACCGATCCGATGCCCAGCGCCCGGCGGATCATCGAACGGGCGCCGTCGGCCCCCACCAGGTTCTCGCAGACGATCCCGAGCGGCTCGCCGTCGACGCGCAGTATCGCCCGCACGCCCCGCTCGTCCTGAGCGAACGCGTCGAGCGGGCAGCCCTCGACGAGCTCGACGTCGTCCGGCAGCGCCCCGAGCAGCCAGCGGTCGAAGCCGGGCCGGTCGACGTTGAGGAAGCGCACGGAGGTCGGCTTCGCTATCCGCCGGTCCCAGTCGTGATAGCGGAAGTCCACGTGACGAGGCTCGAGGACGATGTCGTCGGGAACGGGGCCGAACGGCGTGATGAACTCCTGCGTGTGCTCGTGCAGCATGCCCCCGCAGCTCTTGTTCCGCGGCAGCCGGGACGCTTCGACCAGCAGGACGGTGCCTCGTGCGGCTGCCTCGCGCGCGGCCATTATCCCGGCGGGACCGGCTCCCGCGATTACCGTGTCGTAGCGGTCCGACGACGGGCGGCGATTTGATTGGACCAACGCTTGCTGCTCCTCGGGGAGGCGATTGATGCCACCGGTATGTTCGTACCCTGCCCGCGATTCTCCTGCCGTCTGCCGTTCGGGCGTGCTAGGATTGGCGAGTTTCCCGTCGATGGAGGCACGAGAAGATGGCGAAGTGCTGGGAGATGCGCGGATGCGACGAGGAGATGCAGGCTGATTGCCCGCATTCCGTCGAGCTGATGGACCGCTGCCCGACAAAGTGCGCGTTCGCGGAAGCGTGCCCGCGTCCGACCCACGTGGTGACGACGGATCCCGATCTCATCTTCGATCCGTCGATCGATCGTGAGGCGGTCATCAAGGAGACGTGCCTCTCTTGCGAGTTCTTCCTGAAGCACGGCCCGAGGGTCGCGTAGCAGCACGGGCGGCCGGGCCCGCTGTTGCGGCCCTGCTGGTGGCTCTCGGCAGGAAGCTCGTCGCTTCCGGTGCCGCGCAGGTCGGAGGCTCCTTCACCGACGTCCCCGAGGCCGACGCGCTCGTGAAGTCGTCCCCGAACGCGTTTCTGCTCGGAGTGCTGTTCACCCAAGGTATCCCGGCCGAGCGCGCGTGGGCCGGCCCCTGGGAGCTGTCGCGCCGGCTCGGGCACTTGGACCTCGAGCGGCTCGCATGCGAGCGCGAGGCGGTCGAGGAGGCGTTCGCGCGGCGCCCGTGCCTGCACCGCTTCAAGCGAACGCTGCCGAGGTGGGTGTCCGCCGCTGCTGCGAAGGTGCTCGCCGAGTACGGCGGGGACGCGTCGGCGATCTGGGCCGAGGGGAGCACCGTGGTCGAAGTTACGCAGCGGCTCGCCTCCTTTCCCGGAATCGGGAGGAAGAAGGCGGCGATGGCGGTGGGGATACTGATGAGGCACTTCGGCGTGCCGCTCGACGGCGTGGAGCACGGGCGCGTCGCGTACGACGTG
>JAJZPX010000145.1 GCA_021811025.1 Actinomycetes bacterium | reverse complement strand
TCGCGCGGCGAACTGCGGCTGCGGCCTGCGCCGGCTCCTCGCCCTCGGCGAGGCGCTCGAGCGCGGCGGCCATCGCGGGATCGAAGGGGACCTCGCCGACGAGCTCGACTCCATGCCTCTCGCACGCCGTTCGGATCCGCGCAGCCCCCGACGCCGACAGGTCGGCCTTGTTGAGCACCGCCACGACCGGCACGCCCAGCTTCCGCGCGAGGAGCACGAGCCGGCGCAGGTCGTGCTCGCCCGAGACGCTCGGTTCGGTAACGGCGACGAGGAGGTCGGCGTTCGTGACGGAGGCGATGACGGGGCATCCCACGCCCGGCGGGCCATCCACGAGCACGAGCACGTCCGCGCCCGTCGCGGCGTCCTTCGCGCGACGCCGCACCTCCGTCACCAGCTTGCCGGACAGGTCCTGCCCGGGCTCGAGCTGTCCGAACAACATCGGCCCGGTGGCGGCGTCGGCCGCCGCGACCGCGCCCCCGTCGCGAGGCCCCATAGCGATCGCGCCTTCCGGGCACACGGCCTCGCACGCGCCGCAACCCTCGCACGCCCACTCGTCGACGAGCGCGCGCCCGTCCCGCACCCTCACCGCGTCGAATCGGCACGCCGCCACGCACGAGCCGCAACCGGTGCAGCGCGACGCCTCCACCTCGGCCGTCTCGCGCCCGGCGAACGTCTCGGTTGCGATCGCCTCCGCATGCAGGGCGATCGGGAGGTTCGACGCCTCCACGTCGCAGTCGGCGACCACGACGGGACCGCGCGCGGAAGCCGCTCGGGCGAAGAGGGCGGTCAGCGTCGTCTTGCCTGTGCCGCCCTTGCCTGACGCGATCACGATCGTCTTCACGAGCGCGTCTCCGCCGCCTCCGGCAGGTCGAGCAGCGACTCGACGCGCTCCCACAGGTCCGCGAACAGGCGAGGGCCCTCCTCGTGCGCGTCGAGCACCAGTCTCCCGTCAGCGTACGCAGCCGCTATCCCCGCGTCGAACGGGATGCGCGCGACGACCGGCAGGCCGCGCTCGGCGCAGTAGCCGTCGATGTCCGCCGCCCCCGCGTCCGCCCGGTTGACCACGACCGCCATCGGCAGGCCGAGCTGACGGCCCAGGCGGTACGACAGGTCGAGGTCGTGCAGGCCGAACGCCGTCGGCTCCGTGACGAGCAGCATGAGGTCCGCGTCGCGCACGGCCGCGACCATCCGCACGGCCTCGGCCGAGACCGCCGCCTCGACCTCGCCGACGCGCCGCCGCTCCTCGCCCATCGCGCCGATCGGACACGCGAGCTCGCACGCTCCGCACCCGTGGCAGAGCTCGGCGAAGACCAGCACTCGGCCGGCCAGCATCCTGATCGCGCCGTAGCGGCAGGCGTCGCGGCACGCGCCGCAGGCCGCGCACGCGCTCTCGTCGACGACCGCCAGGGGGACCTCGACGGGCCGGACGGCCGACTCGGACGCGGGCGGCAGGAAGAGCCGGCCGTTCGGCGCCTCGACGTCGCAGTCCACGAGCGTGACGGCCCGGCCGGCGCGCGAGAGCAGCACCGCCAGGTTTGTCGCGACGAGCGTCTTGCCGGTGCCGCCCTTGCCCGAGGCGATCGCCATCGCCCGGCGCGTGCCGCCGCCGGTGTCGCGCGTCTCCCTAATGACCGCCGCAGGTGTAGCCGGGGTCGATCAGCGCGACCTCGCCCGCCAGCATGGCGTCCACGACCTGCCCCACGACGGGCAGGCGGTCGTCGAAGTACACGTCGATGCCGGCCTCGTTGAAGCCCGCCAGCGGCCTGCCGCCGATGCCCGCCACGACGAGCGCGTTGACGCCGGCGCCGGCGAGGAGCTCGACCGGGCGGAGGCAGCCGCCCTCGATGTGCGGCGGGTTGGCCAGTACGCGCACGTCCTTCACGGCACCGCCGCCGATCTCCACCAGCGTGAAGCAGTCACACCGGCCAAAGTGCCCGGATCGCTCGGACTCCATGCCCCCTTGCCCGATCGTGGGTACGGCGAGCACCATCGTTGCTTCGGTCATGTCTCATCCTCCATAGCTCTCGGCCGCCTCCGAGAGGCGGACCAGCGACTCCTGTCTGAACGCCGCCAGCGCCTCGGCGACCGTCATCCCCGCCGCCGCGTAGCCGGCGATCCCGGCGAGGTCCAGCAGCCGAAAGGCCTTCGGGCCGAGGTGGCCGGTGAGGACCGCTTGCACTCCCTTGTCCGCCACGAGCTCGGCCGCCGCCAGACCGGCGCCTTGCAGCGCCTGCGAGGCCTTGTCGTTGTCCAGCGCCTCGTGCTCGCCCGTCTCCGTATCGGCCACCACGAACCATCGCGCCCTGCCGAACCGCTCGTCGACGCGATCGTCGAGCGAGGGGCCGAGGGCCGAGACCGCTACCTTCACGATGGCTCCTTCCGTCGGTCCGGCCGCCGTGAGGCGGTCGCATTCTCTTCGCCGCCGATCGCGCGCTCGATCGAGTCGAGGACGCTGCGCACCACCTGCTCGCGCTCACGCAGGTGCTCTCGCCAGTGCGCGAGAAGCGCGCGGCCCCCCTCCGTCAGCTCGTACTCCCGGCGCTGCGGGCCGTGCTCGCCCTCGGACCACCGCGAGCTCACGAACCCCTGCTCCTCGAGACGCCGCAGCACGCGGTACGTCCCTCCGGGGTCGGCACACACGGAGCCGCCGGTCATCTCCTCGACGACCTTGCGCAGGTCGTAGCCGTGCGTCCCCTCGTCGGCCAGGGCAGCGAGCAGCGCCGGCTCGAGCAGCGAGCCCCAGCCGCGGCTTCCGCGCGCGGGCATCCCGCCGCTCTCGCAGCAGCGTCCGCCTCTTCCGCCTCCCCGCTCGGGGAACTCACCATACATTCGCGCTGACCCTTTCATGTCACTGTCCTCTATATGTTTATAACATCTAGCAGCCGCAGTCAACCGCCACAGGGCGGGCGGATCATGGAGGCTATTCGGGAAGCGCGACTTCCTGCCAGACTTCGATCCGCAGACCCGCGACACGCTTGAACTCCCGAACGTTGGCAGTCACCATCGTCAGCCCGTGAGCGATACAGGTCGCAGCCAGCCAGATGTCGTGCGGGCCGACGAGAGAGCCGTCGGCTGCCAAGTCGGCCCACAGGCGCGCATGAGCGCGAGCGGTGGCGAGATCTACGTCCAGCAATGGGAACCGCTCGAGGATGCCTTCGACGAACGCCGAGCGTCGCGCACGCCGGCCGGCGTGCGCGGCTCTGTGCACGCCGTGGAGGAGTTCACTCGCCGTGACTACTGAGAGATAGCACTCTTCTTCCGCTCGTGGATCGACGTACTGAGTCAGATCGAGCCTGCCCCTCTCGGCCTCGATCAAGATGCTCGAGTCGATCAGGACCCCCATGCGTCACGCACCTCGACCCGCCGCATGGACTCACGCGCCTCGTCGAGGTCACGCCCGAAATCGGCGGCATCCTCGGACGACAAGTGAGGCAGCGATGCGACAAGTGACGGAAGGTCGCCGAGCCGCCCGCAGGCGGGCAGCGGGCGCAGTTCCGCGAGCTTCTTGTTGCCTCGAGCCAGCACGAAAGACTCGCGACGATACGCCACTCGATTGAGGTAGTCGGCGAAATGGCGCGCTGCTTCGGTCACCGTCAGCGTCTCGGTCACGAGAGCCTCCTTCGATCTGAGAATCATATTGTATGATTTCCCGAAGGACGGCGCCATGTCGACCGGGAGGTCGCCGCTTGCGGCGCGATCACGCCTGAGGCAGCGTGAACCCGGCGACCGCCCCGCCGCCCTCGGCGTTGCGCGCGAACACCTCGCCGCCGTGGTCCTCGACGATGCGGCGCGCCACGGCCAGCCCGATCCCGCTGCCGCCGGTGTCCCTCGCCCGCGCCTCGTCCGCCCGGTAGAAGCGCTCGAACACGTACGGCAGGTCCTTCTCGGGGATGCCGGGACCGGTGTCGCGCACCTCCACGCGCACGCGCCCGTCCTCGCGCGAGCACGCGGCCGTCACGCTCCCGCGCTCGGTGTGCCGCAGCGCGTTGCCGAGGAGGTTGCGCAGCACCTGCCGCAGCCTCAGCTCGTCGCCCATGACACGCGCGGCGCTCACGCACTCCGCGCGGACCTCCACGCCCTCGCGCGCGAGACCGGCCGCCCGCTCGGCCTCGGACGCGACGAGCGCGGCGAGGTCGAGCGGCTGCATGTCGTAGCGCAGGGCGCCGGCCTCGGCCGCGGAGAGCTCCTGGAGGTCGGCCACCAGGCGCGAGAGGTAACGCACGTCGTCCGCGAGCGAGGCGAGGTGCTGCTGGTCCGCGGGCAGGACGCCCTCGGCCACCGCCTCGACCTGCGCCCGGAGGGCGGCCAGCGGGTCGCGGAGCTCGTGCGCGACGTCCGCGACGAGGCGGCGCCGCAGATCCTCGGCCTCGGCGAGCGAGCCCGCCATCTCGTTGAACGACTCGCCCAGGCGCGCCACCTCGCTCGGCCCGCCGACGTCCACGCGGTGCGCGAGGTCGCCTCCGGCGAGCGCGCGGGCGGCCGAGGTGAGGCGCTCGAGAGGCCTCGTGAGGTAGTACGCCACCGCCAGCGCGGCGACAGCGGCGAGCGCGACCGCCAGCGCGACGCCGACGGCGATGCCGCGGTCCACCGCGCCGAGGAACGTCTCCTCCGCGCCTCCGAGCACGAGGTGGCGCCCGGGTCCCATGCCGCGTCCCATCGACGGCAGCTGCTCGAGGTACGTCCGAAACGCCGCGGACGCCTCGGCGCGGGCGACGAGCCCCGCCACGACGACGGAGACCAGCGCGACGACGACGATCGCGGCGAATATCTGCAGCAGCAGGCCGCGCCTCATCTCGGCTGCTCCAGCTTGTAGCCGACGCCGATCACCGTCTGGATGAAGCGCGGCGAGCGCGGGTCGTCGCCGAGCTTGCGGCGGATGTTCTTGACGTGCGCGTCGACCGTGCGCTCGTAGCCCTCGTACGCGTCCCCCTGCGCGGCCTCCATCAGCTGCATGCGCGTGTACACGCGTCCCGGGTGCTCGGCCATCGTCGCCAGCATCTCGAACTCGGTCCGAGTGAGCTCCACCGGCCGCCCGTCCACGGTTACCTCACGTCGCGCGGGATCGAGCACGAGCGCGCCGAGGCGCAGAGGCTCGCTCTCCTCGGATGGCGCGGCGGCACGGTCCGCACGCCGCAGCACCGCTTTCACGCGCGCGACGACCTCGCGCGGGCTGAACGGCTTGACGACGTAGTCGTCCGCGCCGACCTCGAGCCCGATGAGGCGGTCGACCTCCTCGGAGCGCGCGGTGACGAGGATGACGGGCAGGTCGTGCTCGCGCTGGAAGCGGCGGGTGAGCTCGATGCCGTCGATGCCGGGCAGCATGACGTCGAGCAGGACGAGGTCGGGCAGGCGGCGCTCCACCGCCTCGGCCGCCGATAGGCCGTCCGCGGCCGTCTCGACGTCGAAGCCCTCGGCCGAAAGGTACGCCGAGAGCACCTCCGTGATCTTCGGGTTGTCGTCGACGACGAGCACCCTGCGCGACACCGCGACCTCCTGGGAGTCTTCCTCATTCTACCTGGCTCGAGAACGCCGGGAGGCGGGCACGAGGCCCGCCTCCCCCGACGCCTTCGTCTCGCTAGTTGCCAGCGGGAGGCG
>JAJZPX010000144.1 GCA_021811025.1 Actinomycetes bacterium | reverse complement strand
GCCGCTGGTGGCGGAGCACAAACTGGCCGGGTTCCTCTCGTGGTTCGTCGTCGCGTTCTGCGTGTGGGGCCTGCTTCGTTTCCCCGGGCGTCTCTCGCTTGCCGTCGAGGGCATCGTCGCCTACCTGCTGATCCGCATGGCGGTGACGGTCATCTTCAGCGTACGCGGGGACCGTCTCGTCGGCAGGTGGCGGACCCGCGACTGGACCGACGCCGCCGCGGTGGCGGACCTCATGGCGCCCGCGCGCCCCGACCCGGCGCCCTCATTCGCCACCACCGACGTGCACCACATCGTGCTGGTTCCCAACTACAAGGAGACCCCGGCGGTCCTCGAGGCGACCCTCGAGGGTCTCGCTCGGCAGCGCGTGGCGCGCCGCCAGGTCACCCTCGTGCTCGCAATGGAGGCGAAGGAGCCCGGCTCGGCCGAGAAGGGCGCGCTGATCGCGGAGCGCTACGCCGGCCGCTTCGCCAACATCCTGGTGACCGTCCATCCCGCCAACCTGCCGGGCGAGATCCCGTGCAAGGGCAGCAATCAGGCGTGGGCTGCGCGAGAGGCGAAGCGGTTCGTCGTCGACGAGCTCGGCATCCCGATGGACCGTGTCACCGTCACGTCCTGCGACGCCGACTCGATTCTCCACGAGAACTACCTCGAGGCGCTCGGCCGCATGTTCGTCGCCGACTCCCGGCGCTACGCCACGTTCTGGCAGGCGCCGATGTTCTACTACAACAACCTGTGGAAGGTCCCCTTCCCGGTCAGGTTCATGGCGTACTTCACGCACGCGCTGCTGATCGCGGAGCTGGCCAACCCGCTCGCCCAGCCGCTGCCGATCTCGACGTACTCCCTCTCGCTCAAGATGCTGCACGAGACGGGGTACTGGGACCCGGGCGTCATCTCGGAGGACTGGCACATCTACCTGCAGTGCTGGTTCTCGCGGCGAGGAGACGTGCGCGTGCGGCGGATCTTCCTGCCCGTGTCGGCCGACATGCCCGACGGGGCGACGCCGCTGAAGGCGCTGCTCAGCATGTACCACCAGGCGGTGCGGCACAGCTGGGGTGCCGAGGACATCGGCTTCATCATGCAGGAGTGGCCCGATAGCGGCGTGCCCTTCATCACGACCGCGAGGCTCTTCTGGCACGTGCTGCGCGATCACCTGCTCCGGAGCGTACCGTGGTTCCTGTTCTCCGCGGGCTCGCTGCTGTCGGCGATGACCGTCTGGGGCCTCAACCCGCTGCCGCTTCACTACCCCATGCTGTCGGCCGCGCTCCAGTGGCTGTGGGGCGTGGCGTCCATCGGCCTCGTCGTCGTGCTCGCGATCGAGCTCCGCCGCTTCCCGCCGCCGCGGCTCTCCAAGCTTCCCGCCCGCATCGTCGAGCTGCTGACGGCGTGGGCGCTGCTGCCGGTGATCTCGCTCGCGTTCGGCGCCCTGCCCGCGCTGTACGCGCAGACCAAGCTCATGCTCGGCCTCGGGCTGTCGTGGCGAGTCACCCCCAAGCGGCTCGCTGGGCAGTTCAACGAGACCTGACGCGCCGCCTTCCCGTCTTCGGGTAGGAACGGGGCGACCGCCCGGCGTCAGGAGAGGCCATGCCGCTCGAGCGTTTCGAGATCGACCCCGCCCACTCGGTTGTCGAGTTCCTCGTGCAGCATCTCGTCGTGAGCAGGGTGCGCGGCATGTTCACCCGGTTCCGCGGCTCGCTGCTTCTCGATGACGAGGATCTCGGCAAGTCCTCGGTGGAGGCGTGCGTCGAGACCGCGAGCGTGAACACGAACGAGCGGGATCGCGACGCACACCTCCGCTCCCCCGATTTCTTCGACACCGAGCGCTTCCCGGAGATGTGCTTCACGAGCGCGCACGTCGACGTGCTCGGCGACAGGCACCTCGCCGTCGTGGGAGAGCTCACGATGCACGGCGTCACCCGGGAGATCGTCCTGGACACGACGTATGGAGGACGCGTGCGCGACCCGTGGGACGGCGAACGCGTCGGCTTCGAGGCCACGGCGACGCTGGATCGCAGGGACTTCGGGCTCGTCTGGAACGCCGCGCTCGACGCCGGCAACGTGCTGGTCGGCAACACCGTCGAGATCGACATCGAGGTGGAGGCCGTGCGCGTCGGGCGACCCGAGCCGGCGGCCGCCGTCAGGCTTCCCTGATCGACACGCTGCGCATCATGTCGCCGCGCTCGATCCGGTGCACGACGTCGAGCCCGGAAGTGACCTGGCCGAAGACGGTGTAGTTGCCGTCGAGGAACGACTGGGGGCCCAGGCAGATGTAGAACTGGCTGCCCGCGGAGTCGGGATCCGCAGCCCGCGCCATCGCGACCGTCCCGTCGAGGTGAGGCCGGGCGTTGAACTCCGCCTTCAGCGTGTAGCCGGGACCGCCCGTCCCGACGCGCGGGTCGTCGGCCTTGGAGAGCGGGTCTCCACCCTGGATCACGAAGCCGGGCTCGACGCGATGGAACTTCGTCCCGTCGTAGAACCCCTCGCGTGCCCGCTCGATGAACGTGGCGACCGTGTTCGGCGCGTCGTGGGGGAAGAACGTGAACTCGATCGTGCCCTTGCCGGTCTCGATGACGGCGACCTCGTCGCCCTTCACGACCACGTCCGACGTGTGCTGTGCCATTGGCGCTCTCCTGCTCTCCAGTTTGTCCGTCTCGCATATCCTGCCACGACCGGCGGCCCTCGCGCAGCCGCCCCGCCCAGCCGAAGTACCTTGTACCCGAGGCTTCCCGCGCATTACGCTCGGGTGGTGCGCATACGGGAGGAGAGCACCGTGCCTGACATGGGTCCGTTCGTCACCAACGTCGTGTGGGCTGCGATCGCGCTGCTGGGTCTCGTGTTCGTCTATAAGGCCATCGGAGTGCGAGTCATACGCAGCGACCAGGTCGGGATCGTCGAGAAGTGGTGGTCGCCGAAGGGGTCGCTGAAGGACTCCATCATCGCCACGGGCGGGCAGGCCGGCTACCAGCCGGATGTCCTGCGCGGCGGCATCCACTTCCGCACGCCGTTCATGTACCGCGTCCGCGTGATGCCGCTCGTCACCATCCCGCAGGGCAAGATCGGCTACGTCTTCGCGCGCGACGGCGAGCCGCTGCCGCCGATGCAGACCCTCGGCGGAGTCGTGGACTGCAAGTACTTCCAGGACGTCCGGGCGTTCCTCGGCAACGCCGGGCAGCGCGGGCCGCAGCGCGCGATCCTCCGCGAAGGGACCTACGCCTTCAACCTCGCGCAGTTCATCATCATCACCGACACCGCCGTCTACTACATGCCGATGGGCAACCGGCAGGAGGACGGGACCATCCAGTCGATGGCGCAGCACCTCGCGGCCGTCGGCGGGTTCGAGCCGGTGGTCATCAAGGGCGCCGACGACAAGGTCGGCATCGTGACCGTGCACGACGGCCCGTCGCTGCCGATGGGCGACATCATCGCGCCCGCCGTCGGAGACAAGCCGGACGACCCCGCCTACCACAACAACTTCCAGGGCCCGGAGCGCTTCCTCGCGGCGGGCGGGTTCCGAGGGCGGCAGTACCAGGTGCTCACCGAGGGCACCTACTTCATCAACCGCCTGTTCGCCACGGTCGAGCTCATCAACAAGACGGTCATCCCCGTCGGGTACGCCGGCGTCGTGGTGAGCTACATCGGCGGCAAGGGCAAGGACACCTCGGGTGAGGAGTACCGCCACGGCGAGCTCGTCGCGCCCGGGTACCGCGGCGTGTGGAACGAGCCGCTCATGCCGGGCAAGTACGCGTTCAACACGTACGCCGGCACGGTCATCCAGGTCCCGACCACGAACATCATCCTGAAGTGGATCGCCGGCGAGACCGGCTCCCACGCCTACGACGAGAACCTCGCCGAGATCGACCTGATCACGAAGGACGCGTTCGAGCCCTCGCTGCCGCTGTCCGTCGTCATCCACATCGACTACAAGAAGGCGCCCCTGGTCATCCAGCGATTCGGCGACATAAAGATGCTCGTCAACCAGACGCTCGACCCGATGGTGGCGAGCTACTTCAAGAACATCGGCCAGACGAAGACGCTCATCGAGCTGCTGCAGCAGCGCAACGAGATCCAGGCGACCGCGTCGACGGACATGAAGGAGCGGTTCGCCCGGTACAACCTCGAGCTGGAGGAGGTGCTCATCGGCACGCCGCGCTCGCCCTCTGAGGACGACAGGATCGAGGCGATCCTCGCGCAGCTGCGCGACCGCCAGATCGCCTTCGAGAAGCTCGAGACGTTCGAGAAGCAGAAGGTGGCGGCGGACAAGGAGCGCGAGCTGAAGGAGGCCATGGCCACCGCCGAGGCGCAGACGGCGCTCACGCAGAGCCAGATCAACATCCAGGTGCAGGAGAACCAGGCGCGCGCCGAGCTCCAGCGCGCGGTGCAGGACGCCGAGCGCGTCAAGACGCTCGCTCGAGCGGACGCCGAGAAGGTCAAGACGCTGGCCGAGGGCGACGCGGAGCGCGTCAAGCGAATCGCCGCGGCCGACGCGGAGAAGGTCAAGGTCATGGGCAGGGCCGAGGCGGAGCGGGTCAAAGCGCTCGCCGAGGCGGACGCCGACCGCGAGGCGCGCGTCGGCATCGGCAAGGCGATCGCCATCGAGGAGCAGGTCAGCGCGTACGGAGGCCCGCAGCTGCAGCTCGCGCAGGACGTCATGACGAAGATAGCGCAGGCCATCGAGACGTCGAAGGTGCCGATCGTCCCGCAGACCGTCGTGAGCATGGGCGACGGCCACGGCGACGGGCAGTCGGCCGCCGGGACGAACGCGTTCGGGCTGCTGATGGCGCTGCTCACGGCCGAGAAGCTCGGCTCGCCAATAGTCACCGCGAAGGCGCCGGTGGACGCGGAGAGGCTGAAGCAGGTGCGCGAGATGCGCGCGGAGGTGCGGGCCGCGGCTCAGGAAGCCAAGCAGGCCGCCGAGCAGCCCGCCGCGAAGCCGGAGGGGCCCGCGGGCGCGTCCTAGCCCGCCGCCTCGGCGCCCTTCATCACCGCGATGAACCTGTCGGCCAGGGACGGGTCGAACTGAGTGCCCGCGCAGAAGTATATCTCCTGCAGCGCCTCGGTCGCCGTCATCGCGTGGTGGTACGGGCGCTCCGACGTCATCGAGTCGAACGCGTCGCACAGCGCCAGGATCCGCGCCTCGAACGGTATGTCCTCGCCCGCCAGGCCCTGCGGGTAGCCGGTGCCGTCCCACCGCTCGTGGTGCGACAGCGCCCACGGGAGTATCTCTGGGATGTTGGTCGACGAGAGTATGCGCTGCCCGAGGCGCGGATGCTCTTCGATGTGGGCCCTCTCGTCGTCCGTCAGCGGCCCCTTCTTCTTCAGCACGTGGTCGGATATCCCGATCTTGCCTATGTCGTGCAGGATCGCGGCGACTTCGAGCAGCTTGACCTTCTCGGCGTCGAGCGCGAGGGCGGTCGCGAACGAGACCGCGAGGCGCGCGACGTTGCGCGAATGCCCGCGCGTGAGCGGGTCGCGCGCGTCCACCGCCGCCGCCAGCGCGCGAACGGTGGCGACGTGCGAGCGCTCCTCGACGCGCCGGATCCTCTCCTCCGCGTCGAGAGCCTCGACGACCTCCGCGTCGAAGCGGACCACCTGGTTCTTGCCGTGGTAC
>JAJZPX010000143.1 GCA_021811025.1 Actinomycetes bacterium | reverse complement strand
CGTGAGGTCGTCGCGTGAAATCGAACGTATGTTCGCCGAAGGCGAACGCGCGTCCCACCCCTTGCTGCTGGCTATCGTCATGAAGACCCCGAGCGAACGCGGCCCCGGAGGCCGCGTTGCGTTTATCGCAGGGAAGAGACTCGGTGGCGCGGTATCGCGAAACCGCGCGAAGCGCTTGCTGCGCGAGGCCGCTCGGCGCGCCGGGGGGCCATGGGACGCGTTTGATGTGGCGTTCGTGGCACGCGATGCCCTGCTCGACGCTCGGCCCGAGGAGATCGACAGGGCGATGAGGTCGGTGCTCAGGCGAACCGGAGTGGAATGATGAGAGCGGCGGTCAAGCTACTGATCAGGGCCTATCAAGTGCTGCTCTCCCCTCTCTTCCCTCCGTCTTGCCGGTTCACCCCCACTTGTTCCAACTATGCGCTCCAGGCGGTCGATCGCCACGGGGTGCTGAAGGGTGGATGGCTGGCGATCAAGCGGGTCGGCCGCTGCCATCCGTGGAATCCGGGCGGATACGACCCCGTCCCCTAGCCCGATTGCCCCGGCCGTGGCTCGCCGCGGCCTGTGAACAGGAGGTACGGACTCGTGATACCGGGATGGGCTCAACTATGGGCGGCCATCTACACGTCTGTGCTGCAGCTGCTCAACTGTTTCTACAGCTGGATCGGCGACTACGGGGTCGCCATCATCGCACTGACCGCGGCGATGCGGATCCTCATGATCCCGCTGACCGTGAAGCAGACCAAGTCGATGCAGGAGATGCAGGAGATTCAGCCGAAGCTGAAAGCCCTTCAGGAGAAGTACAAGAACAACAAGGAGAAGCTGCAGGAGGAGACGCTCAAGTTCTACCAGGAGAACAAGGTGAACCCGTTCGGCGGGTGTCTCCCCCTCCTCATTCAGATGCCCGTCTTCATCGCGTTGTTCCGGGTCCTGGGCACGCCGAAATCGCCCAAGGATCCGTGGTCCCTCATCAACTACATCAAGGCCCTGCCCGCAGCATCGCAGGCAGCGGCGAAGCACTTCCTGTTCATCATCTCCGACATCACCCAGTCACCGCAGGCGATGTTCGCCGGCAAGTCGTTCCTGTCGGCCATCGTGCCCGCCCTCCCCTACCTGATCCTGGTGATCCTCTTCGGCGTGAGCGTCTGGCTCCCCCAGTACATGCTCACGAAGGATCCGCAACAGCGCCGAATGGGCTCGTACATGGCGCTCTTCATGCTGTACATCGGATGGATCTCCCCCGCCGGAGTCCTCCTCTACTGGATCACATCGAGCGCGTGGCAGATCGGGCAGCAATGGCTGATCATGCGCGGGTATGGAAAAGGGAGTGCTGCATAGATGGAACGCGAGCTGGTCAAGGAGGCTCCGAGCGTCGAGGAGGCGCTCGACGCCGCTCTCGAGGAGATGGGCGTACAGCAGGACGCGGTGGAGTACGAGGTGCTCGAGGAACCAGGCAAGAGGCTCTTCGGTACGGGCAAGCCGGCGAGAGTCCGTGTGTGGCTCAAGTCCTCGTTCCTTGAGGACCTGGAGCGTGAGGAGCAGGAAGAGGACTACGTGCCGGCTCCGCCCCACGTGCCGTCGGCACCCGTGATCCTCTCCGACGAGGAGTTCGACCGCGTGGCCGACGCCGCCGTCGCGGTCATCCAGCGGATCCTCGAAGCGTTCGAGATCGAATCGAGCATCGACGAGTATGAGGGGGACGAAGGAGAGGTCATCCTCGACATCGTCGGAGGAGAGCTCGGGCTCCTCATCGGGCGGCACGGAAGGACGCTGGAAGCGTTGCAGACTCTCGTCTCTGCTATCGCGAACAAGCAACTTGGGCAGCGCTACTCGGTGATGGTCGACATCGAGGGGTACCGGGCACGCCGGCGGGTGAAGCTCGAGGAGATGGCGCGGCAAGCCGCGGACAGGGCGACGCGCCAGAAGCGGAGCATCAAACTGCGCCCCATGAGCGCGCACGAGCGCAAAGTCGTGCACGTGGCGCTGCGGAACGACCGGCGGGTCGAGACGGCGAGCGAAGGCGAGGAGCCGTTCCGCCAGGTAGTGGTCACGCCGAAGAGGTGAACGGACGGGCAGGATGCGCGATGATGAGAGGCGGCCCCGACGGCCGCCTCTCTTGTCTCCAGTGGAGGTCGAGGTTCTCGCGGACTGCTGACGGAACAAGGCGAGGCGGGGATTCCCGTCAGGGATCGCGGTTCCACGCCGCTGTCCGGCTCGGTGAAGCGCATCTGCCGGGGTCGTTTCACGTGAAACACCAGAGCGGGCGGAGCCGACGGGTGTTTCACGTGAAACACGGTGAGGCGTCATGGTATCGTCGGCAGGCGGAGGGGCGATGCTTCGGGATCAGATAGCTTTCGCGGCGGGCGCCCTCGGCGTATCGCTCGAAGAGGAGGCGCTCGATGCCATCGTCCTGCACGCCGGGATGATGCTGGCGGCGAACGCCGAGCGAAACCTCACCCGGATCACCGGTGAGAAGGAGATCGCGTTCCTGCACGTCGCCGACTCGCTGACCGCTCTTGCTCGCCTCGCTCGAGCTCCGTCCGGCCCGTTCGCGGACATCGGTTCGGGTGCCGGCTATCCCGGCATCCCTCTGGCGGTGGTGTCCCGCCGGCGGGCGGCTCTGCTCGAGGCGACTGGGAAGAAGGCTTCGTTCCTCAGAGACGTCGTCGATGTGCTGGGGATCGATGCCGAGGTGCTGGCGGAGCGTGCGGAGGAGGTGGCGCACACCCAGCCTTCTGCATTCGCTGCCGTGACAGCACGCGCTCTGGCGCCCCTCCCCTCGCTCGTCGAGCTGGCCGCACCCCTGCTCGCCCCTGGAGGACTACTGATCGCGCTCAAGGGTGAGCCGTCAGAGGACGAACTGAGCGCGGGCGACGCGGTCGCCGAGATCGTCGGACTCGCTCGAGCGTCGAGCGAGTCCTTCACGCTGCCAGGCATCGACGTCAGGCGGACCATCGTGTGCTACCGCAGGGAGGGTCGATCACGGATACAGCTGCCACGTCGACCCGGCATGGCACAGCGCAGGCCTCTGGCCTGAACGCCGCGCTTCCCCTTCCCATCGCGCTCTTCTATACTGCCGATAGTCCGTGTGGAGGAAGGGGGCCTGGTGGACGACGTGCGCAACACGGCGGCCGACCGCCCGGTACGCGTCTTAGCGGTCGTCAACCAGAAGGGCGGGGTGGGAAAGAGCACGACGTCCGTCAACCTCGCCGCGAGTCTCGGCGAACTGGGCAAAGACGTCCTGCTGATCGACCTCGACCCGCAGGGCAACGCGACGTCGGGATTCGGGCTGAACAAGAACCAGCGCGAACTCTGCGTCTACAACGCACTCCTCGAGGGCGTGCCGCTGGCGGAGATGATCGAGCCCGTCGGCATCGAACGAGTGTTCGCCGTGCCCGCGACGATCCAGCTCGCCGGCGCCGAGATCGAGCTTGTGTCGGCGCTCAGCCGCGAGTCCAAGCTCAAGGTCGTGCTGGAGCCGGTCAAGGCCGAGTTCGACTACGTGATCGTGGACTGCCCGCCGTCTCTCGGCTTGCTCACGATCAACGCGCTCACGGCGGCGGATTCCCTGCTGATACCGATACAGTGCGAGTACTACGCGCTCGAGGGCCTGACGAAGCTGCTCGACAGCGTGCGGTTGGTGAAGACGCACCTGAATCCGCACCTGGAGATCTTCGGCGTCGTGATGACGATGTACGATTCGCGCACGAAGCTGGCGCAGCAGGTCGTCGAAGAGGTGCGCGACTTCTTCGAGTGCAAGGTGTTCGAGACGCTCGTCCCACGGACGGTGCGGCTGTCGGAGGCGCCCAGCTTCGGGCAACCGGTGACGGTATACGATCCCGCAGGGAAGGGCGCCGAGGCGTACCGCAGCTTGGCGAAGGAGGTCATCGGTCGTGAGTAACAGGCGAGGCGGCCTCGGCAGAGGGCTTTCGGCACTGATACCCAGCTCGGCCCAACAGGAGAGCGGTTTGGAGCAGCAACACGAGCTGCCGGTGGACATGATCCACCCGAACCCGAACCAGCCCCGTACCGAGATCGACGACGAGCGAATCGGAGAGCTGGCCGACTCGATCCAGAAGGTGGGCGTGCTCCAGCCGGTGGTCGTGCGCCCATACGGGGAGGGGTATCAGATCATTGCCGGGGAGCGTCGCTGGAGGGCGGCGAAGGCAGCAGGGCTCGAGACGGTGCCGGTACGCGTCATGGCGGCCAGCGAGACCGAGTCGCTCGAGCTGGCGCTGATCGAGAACCTCCAGCGCCAGGACCTGAATCCGATCGAGGAGGCGCGCGGATACCGCCGTCTGCTCACTGAATACCAGATGACGCAGTCCGAGCTCGCCGACAAGGTCTCGAAGTCGCGATCCGCGATCGCGAACACTCTGCGGCTGCTCGACCTCTCCGACGAGATCCAGGACATGGTCTGCGGGGGAAGGCTGACGGCGGGCCACTCGCGCGCCGTGCTGTCCGTGGCGGACGACGCGCTGCGGCTCAAGCTGGCGCAGAAGGTCGTCGACGAAGGCCTGTCGGTCCGGGAGGCCGAGAACCTCGCACGCCTGTTCTCGTCGGGACAGGGCGAGCGCGCCCCGCGGCCGGCCGCCCCGAAGTCGTTCAAGATCATCGCCCGCAGGCTGCGGAGGATGCTCGGGACGACGGTCCGGGTGCGGCTCACGCCGAAGAAAGGGCGGATCGAGATCGACTTCATGGGCGAGGACGAGCTCGCCCGCATATTCTCGCTGCTGACAGAGCCGGCCGAGGGGGGTGACGCCAAGTGAGGCGGAGCGCGGCATACCTGCTGATCGGGCTGTTCGTCGGTGCCGCGATCGGCTTCACCGCGGGCGTCCTCTGGGCCCCGCGGAGCGGGTCGCAGACCCGACGCCGGCTCGCGGGCGAGGCGCGGCGCGTCGCGGAGGCGGCGCGATTCGTGGCGGAACGCGCGGAGCAGGCGGCCGAGGTCCTCGGGGAGCGCGTCGACCACTACCTCGGCCGCGACGAGGAAGTCGCCTGGCGCCGAGTGCGCCAGATCCGCGAGGGCGTGCAGCGATACACTCAGACACAGCTCCCTTAGAGGCCGTGTCAGAGCCGGGTGCTAGCCTCTCCCGCAGACGCGGAAGGGGAGAAGCGTGACGCTGACGCTGGTCACAGGACGAGCGAACACGGGCAAGACCGGTGTGCTGCACCGCGCGCTGCGCGAAGCGCTGGCCGAAGGCCGGCCCGCGACGCTCCTGCTGCCCACAGTGCCCGACGTGCGGCGGACGGAGGCCGAGCTGGGGCGGGACGGCCTCGTCGGAGCCAGGGTTGCCGTCTTCGACGACTGGGTGGACGGATTGTGGCTGCTGCACGGCGACGGGCGGCGTCCCGTCACGCCCGGCGCCCGGACCGTCTTGCTGAGACGAGCGCTCGAAACGACCGAGCTGGATCTCCTGCGCGCAACCGCCGGGACCCCCGGGCTCGTTCGGCTTCTCGCCGACGTGTCGGAGCGTCTGACATGCTTGCCCGAGGGTGGGCGGGGGGTCGAATGGGAGATCGCGCGCGTCCTTCGCTGCTACCACGGGCTGGCGGAGCGCGAGGGGATGATCGAGAGGTCTCTCGCCGCGCGTCGGCTCGCCGAGGACCCGCCGGACACCGGC
>JAJZPX010000142.1 GCA_021811025.1 Actinomycetes bacterium | reverse complement strand
AGGGGGTCGAGGACCGCGAAGCGGCGCGGGGCCGTCGCGTTGAGCACGTCGCGCACGGCGTGCTCGAGCCTCTCGACCTCGATCACGCTGTCGGTCCTCGCCACGCCGACCTCGGTCGCGAAGTCGCGTATCCCCGCCGGCGGGAAGCCGCGCCGTCGCAGGCCCGAAAGCGTCGGCATCCGCGGATCGTCCCATCCGTGCACGTACGCCTCGCCGACGAGACGCAGAAGCACGCGCTTCGAGAGCACGGTGTGCGTCAGATTGAGCCGGGCGAACTCGTACTGATGCGGGTGCGAGGGGACCGGGAGGTTGTCGATGAGCCAGTCGTAGAGCGGCCGGTGGTCCTCGAACTCGAGGGTGCAGATGGAGTGCGTGATGCCCTCGATCGCGTCGGACTGCCCGTGCGCGAAGTCGTAGGTCGGGTACACGCACCACTTGTCGCCCGTCCGCGGGTGCGTCCTGTGGATGATCCGGTAGATCACGGGGTCCCGAAGGTTGATGTTGGGCGAGGCCATGTCGATCCTCGCCCGCAACACGCGCGAACCGCCCGGGAACTCGCCCGCGCGCATGCGCTCGAACAGGTCCAGGCTCTCCTCGGCGGGCCGGCCGCGCCACGGGCTGTCCTTGCCCGCCTCGGTCAGCGTCCCGCGATACGCCCGGATATCCTCGGCCGAGAGGTCGTCCACGTACGCCTTGCCGGCCCCAATCAGAGACACGGCCCACTCGTAGAGGCGGTCGAAGTAGTCGGACGCGAAGTAGAGGTGCTCGCCCCAGTCGAACCCGAGCCAGCGCACGTCCGCCTGGATCGCGTCGATGTACTCCTGCTCCTCCTTCATTGGGTTGGTGTCGTCGAAGCGCAGGTGGCAGCGGCCGCCGAACTCGTCCGCGATGCCGAAGTTGAGGCAGATCGACTTCGCGTGCCCGATGTGGAGGTAGCCGTTAGGCTCGGGAGGGAAGCGCGTGACGACGGACGAGACGCGGCCTTCGCGGAGGTCGCCGCCGACGATCTCGCGTATGAAGTCGGTGCGCTCGGATGACGGTGGCGTCTGGGTGCTCATGGGGGCCGAGGATAGCACATGACGGGCCGCCTCGGCTGCCGGCGCACAGCGACGCGGCGCGCGGCGCCCGGCCCCCCGGCGACCGGACGAGAGAAACCCCCTCCCGGCCGCGTCCGCGGACCGCGAAGGGGGCTCCGTGTGTCCTGGTAGCCCGTACGGGATTCGAACCCGTGATCTCCGCCTTGAGAGGGCGGTGTCCTAACCGCTAGACGAACGGGCCTTGTTGCTGGCTGGGGTGGGAGGAGTCGAACCCCCACTTACGGAACCAGAATCCGCTGTCCTACCATTAGACGACACCCCAGCGTCCCACTGCCGCCCCTGGGGCGCGGAGCGATATCCTACCCAACGTCCGAGCGGCAGTCAAGCAGCTCGTACCCACGCCGATCCACGCGAGCTTCGTGCCGACTCACTCGGCCGCCATCGGCCGCGCAGCGCCCAACCGCTCGAGCGTGCGCTCCTTGCCGATCAGCGCCAGCGACTCGAACAGGGGGAGCGACACCGTCGTCCCGCTGACGGCCACGCGCACCGCCTGGAAGACGGCCTTCGGCTTGAGCCCCAGTGCCTCGGGCACCCTGCGAAGCGACTCCTCGATCGCCGATGCCTCCCAGGAAGACACGGCCGCGAGAGCCCCCGCGGCGGCGTCGAGCGAGCGTCCGGCGCCTTCCTTCTCCAGCACCTTGGCGCGCGCGGCCTCCTCGACGGACACGCGGCTCTCGAACAGGAACCGCACCATCGGCACCAGCTCCTCGAGCCGCTTCATGCGCTCGCTCACCAGCGGCGCCAGCTCCTCCAGCCAGGGCCGGCGCTGCTCGGCCTCGCCCGAGGCCAGCAGCCCGGCGGCCTCCAGCCAGGGGACCATGCGATCGACGAGATCCGCGGCCGGCATCTCGCGGATGTAGACGCCGTCCAGCCACTCGAGCTTCTCCGGATCGAAGACGGCGGGGTTGCGCCCAACGCGCTCCAGGGTGAAGTTCGCGACGAGCTCATCGCGCGTGAAGATCGTCGTTCGGTCGTCCAGCGACCATCCGAGCAGCGCGAGGTAGTTCACGAGCGCCTCAGCGAGGATGCCCTCGTCGCGGAACTGCTCGACCGACGTCGCGCCGTGCCGCTTCGACAGACGCTTGCCGTCCGCACCGAGGATCATCGACAGGTGGGCGAAGACGGGGATCGGCGAGCCGAGCGCCTCGAACACGAGGATCTGCCTCGGCGTGTTGCTGAGGTGGTCGTCGCCGCGAATGACGTGGGTGATGCCCATGCCGGCGTCGTCGACCACCGAGGCGAAGTTGTAGGTGGGCGTGCCGTCGCTTCTCACGAGCACGAAGTCGTCGAGCGACGCGGCCGAGAACGTCAGCTCGCCGCGCACCGCGTCGTCGAAGACGATGTCGCCACGGCCCTCCGGGACCTTCAGCCGCCACGTGTGCGGTTCGCCGGCATCTGCGCGCCTCCGCGCCTCGGCCGGGTCGAGCGACCGGCAAGTGCGAGGGTACCCCGCGTATCCTCCCTCGGCCCGGGCGCGCTCGCGCGCGGCTTCCAGCCGCTCGGCCGAGCAGAAGCAGGGGTACGCCGCGTCCGAAGCCTTCAGCGTCTCCAGGGCCTGCGCGTAGCTCGCGGCCCTCTGCGCCTGGAAGTACGGCCCACGGTCGCCGCCGACCTCGGGCCCCTCGTCCCAGTCGAGCCCGAGCCAGCGCATCGCGCGCAGGATGGCCGCCGTGTTCTCAGGCGTGGAGCGCTCGGGGTCGGTGTCGTCGACGCGCAGGATGAACGTCCCGCCCCCGTGGCGCGCGAACGCCCAGTTGTAGATGGCGGTGCGCGCACCCCCGATGTGCAGGTGCCCGGTGGGGCTCGGCGCGAACCTGACGCGTACGTCGCTCACTCTCGGCGGTCTCCTCGTGTCGGCAGCCGGCGCTCCAACGGACAATCCTACCCCAGCCTCCGCCGCGGTGCGCTATAGTGGGGCGGTAGCCGACTCGGGGGGTCATGGATGACCGGCCGCTTCCTCCGCTGGACGTCAGCGTCCCTCGTCCTCGCGCTCGTCGCTCTCGCGCTATGTCCCGCCGTCGCGGCTGCGGCGCCTCCGTCGCTGACCCTGCACCTCCTGCCGGCGGTTCCCGACGGCTCGGGTGGCTGGTGGCGCACCCCGCCGGAGGCGTTCGCGGAGGCCGACCAGGACGCCGTCGTGCACTACGACTGGGGATCGGGCGAAGCGACCGTCGCGGCAACCGCCGGTTCCCCGCAGTCCCTCGGCTTCGCGGGCGAGGGCCAGCTCTCGCTCCGAGCCTTCGCGGTCTCCTCAGGCGAGGAAACCGGGGCCGTCGTCGTGCGCGATATCCGCACCGACTCGGTCCCGCCCACGCGTCCGTCACCCCTCACGGTCGCTCCGGAGGGCGGGCGGCTCCGGTTGCGGTGGGCGGCCGCAGACGACGGCACCTCCGGGCTCGCCGGCTACATCGTCTACCGTAACCTCGGCGGTCCGCCGTTCTCGGCCGGCGACGCCATCGCCTCCGTCACCGCGACGTCCTTCCTCGACGATCCGGGCGCGGGCGTCTGGTACTACGGCGTTCGCGCGACCGACCGTGCGGGCAACGACTCCCTGATGTCCGAGGCAGTGCGGGCGTCGGCGGACGTCGCGCCGCCGTCCGTGCCGGCCGGGCTGCAGGCATGGCGCAACGGCCGCGGCTTCGTCCGCGTCTCCTGGGAGGGATCGCTCGACAACGGCGGCAGCGGCGTCGCGTACTACACCGTCGCGCGCTCGACGGGCGGCGCCGAGCCGCTCGTCATCGGGACCGTTCCCGCTGGCGTCACCTTCTTCGACGACCTCGACGCCGAGGCGTACGGGACCGACACCGTTGCGTACGGGGTCTCGGCCACGGACCGCGCGGCGAACGAGTCGGCGTTCGCGGGGCCTGCGGCCGCGGGGACCGACCTCACGCCTCCCACCCGGCCCGGGCCACCCGGCGTGCTTCCCGTCGCGACGCTCGACGGCTCGCTCGACGTGCTCGGCACGAGCGCGCAGGTGACTCTGCAGGACTCGTTCGACGAAGGCTCCGGCATCCTCCGCCATGAGCTGCTCTACGGCGACGACCCGGATTCCCCGTCCACGTCCCGGTACTTCCCGCAGGCATGCACCGTCTACGTGCGCTCCACGGCCGAGCGCTGCGAGCGGTTCTTCCGCACGCGCGCCGAGGACAGGGCCGGCAACTTGTCCGAGCTTTCGGAGTGGGCGTTCCAGCGCGGGATCACCGTGGACCGCGTGCGCGGAGCGAACCGCCTCCGGACGTGTCTCGTCTCCGCCCGCCTCGCGTTCTCGTCGTCGCGATCCGCGGTGTTCGTCAACGCCTCCAGCTTCCCCGACGGGCTCGGGGCGTCCGCCCTGGCGGGCGCCCTGCGCGCGCCGATCGTCCTCGTGGGCCCAGGACCGCTGCCGGCCGACACCAGGGCGCTGCTGGCCGACCTCGGCGTGACGGACGGATGGGTCGTCGGCGGGAAGACTGCGATCTCCGAGGCGACCTACGTCTCCATCTCCTCCGCGCTCTCCGGGGACACCACCCGCGTGGCGGGAGCGGATCGCTACGAGACCGCGTCGGCCGTCGCGTCCGCGATCGTGTCGATCTGTGGCCCCCGCGGCCGGGCCTTCATCGTCTCGGGCACTGGCTTCGCAGACGCCCTCTCCGTCGGTCCGGCCGCCTACGCTAGCTCGACACCGGTGCTGTTCGCGACCGCGACGCGCATCCCGCGGCCGACGCTGGAGGCGCTCAGATCCCTCGGCGTGACGTCTGCGGTGATCGTCGGCGGGAGCGCGTCGGTCATGGCGGGGACGGAGCGCGTGGTCCCGTCGGCCACGAGGATCGCCGGACCCGACCGATACGCCACGTCGCTCCAGTTCGCGGAATGGGCCGTGCGCCAGGGGATGCTCGCCCCGGACCGCCCGCTTCTCGTCAGCGGGGAGTCCTTCCCGGACGGCCTGTCGGCGGCGTCGCTCGGCGGCGTCCGGCGATCCCCGGATCTCCTCGTCCGCCGCGGCGGCCTGATGGATGCCGGCTCCTTCCTTGCCGCGCACCTCGGCGACGTCCAGCGCGTGACCGTCCTCGGCGACGAGCCATCGGTCGGCTACCGGGTCGCGTACGACGCCTGGCGCCTCTTCGCGCTCCACCGCCCCTGAGACGCTTTGCCAGCTTTCGCGCGTAGTGCTAGAGTCGGTCTCGATCCATCAAGAGGCAGGCCGTGAGCGGTCTGCAGAGGGCTGAGGGACCGCGCCCGGTGAAGCCCCGGCAACCTGCGTGAAAACGACGACAAGGTGCCAAGTCGCGGCAGGCGTGTGACGCCTGGAAGATGGGGAATAGCGACCTCGCGCACGCATGACGCGCCGTGAAGGAGCCGGACCCCGTCGGACAGGCGGGGTCTTTCTTCGTTAGGTGGAGATGGGCGCCCGGCGGACGCCGGTCCGGCGGGCTCGAGTACTGGGAGGCACGCATGGCGGAGCGCAACTACGTGTTCACCTCGGAGTCGGTCACGGAGGGTCACCCCGACAAGATCTGCGACCAGATCTCCGACGCGGTGCTCGACGCCATCGTCAGGCGCGAGAACGATCTCGCGTC
>JAJZPX010000141.1 GCA_021811025.1 Actinomycetes bacterium | reverse complement strand
TCCTCGCCGATCATCGCTACCACGATCTCCCCGTTCGACGCGTCCTGCTGCTGACGGACCACGACGTAGTCGCCGTCAAGTATGCCGGCCTCGATCATCGAGTCACCCCGGACCCTTAGGATGAAGGTGTTCTCGTCGGCGAGCTCGGCGGGCAGCGGCAGCGTGGCGTCGATGTTCTCAGCGGCGAGGATCGGCGTTCCCGCGGCGACCTGCCCGACCATGGGGACGGCCCGCACCTGCCCGTAGTCGATCGCCCGGTCGGCGTCGCGGTAGTCGAGCACTTCGAGCGCGCGCGGCTTGCTCGGGTCGCGCCGCAGGAACCCCTTCGCCTCGAGCGCGGCGAGATGCGAATGCACGGTGGAGGACGAGGACAGCCCGACCGCCTCGCCGATCTCCCGCACGGACGGCGGGAACCCGCGACGGTGTATCTCCGCGCGAACGAAGTCGAGGATCTGCTGTTGACGCTTGGTGAGCTCGCGGGTGTACGCCATCGAGTCCCCCTCGGCCGAAAGCACGTTCTAATCCTGCTGGTAGTGTAGGCCAACGGGAAGCGAGGTGCAAACGCATGTTCGCCTTTCCTCTTTCCAACCCTTTACATACGAACGTCTGTTCGATATCTTACACTCGAACACGCGTTCGGTCTCCATGCCGTTCGTGTCAGAGCAGGGGAGTACGGTCGCTTAGTCGAGACCAACGCTACCCCAGGGAGGTGCAGCGACATGATCGGAATCGGTGTGTCACAGGTTCGGGTGGGCCGCGGCGGGAGGCCGCTGGTCTTCTCGCTGGCCGAGGCGGCGGTCCTCGCGCTCGTCGCGATCGCGCTGATCGCCACGGCGGCCGTACCCGCGGCAGTGCGCCATCCGCGCTCCTCGGCGGCGAAGGCGATCGCCGGGGTCTCCGCCCGGCCCTGACCGCGTTGCCCGGCCGTCGCTTTCGCCGTCCATCGCCGCGATTCTTCAGCTTCTTCAGCTTCCTGCGCCCGCTGCGTTGCAGCCCAACATGTTGTAGTGCTAGGCTCTTCGAGAGCCTAGATGTAGGGGTGAGCGACGCAAGATGAGATGCCCTTTCTGCGGTCACGACGAGACAAAGGTCGTGGACTCGCGGGTCTCCGAGTCCCAGGAGGCCATCAGGCGCCGCCGCGAGTGCCTTGCCTGCACGCAGCGCTTCACCACGTACGAGCGGCGTGAGGAAGTGCCGCTCATGGTAGTGAAGAAGGACGGCAGCCGTCAGCCGTTCGACAGGATGAAGCTCTTTCAGGGCCTCGCGGTGGCGACGGCCAAGCGGGACGTCACCGCGGAGCAGATCGAGGCGCTCATCGACGACATCGAAGCCGAGCTCCACAACACGTTCAAGTACGAGATATCGACCAAGCAGCTGGGCGATATGGTGCTGATGCGCCTGAAGGAGCTGGACAAGGTCGCCTACGTGCGTTTCGCGTCGGTCTACAAGGAGTTCAGCGATCTCGACGAGTTCACGTGGGAGCTCAAGAACCTGAAATAGACGCGACGAACTGGCCTGACCGGCAAGCACAGGATGTGGCCACCGGGGCCGGACTGCGTAGAGCGTGGTCCGGCCCCGTGACCGGCGAGAGCCGCGATCATGGAGCGAGACGGATGACGAGCAAGCTCTTCGGGAGGAACGCTCCCACGAGACTCCTTGTGGGATGGATCCCGGCTACGATGCTGGACTGGCCCGGGAAGGTCGCGACCACCCTCGTCGTCTCGGGCTGCGAGTTCCGATGTCCCTTCTGCCAGAACCCGCGCCTCCTGTGGGAGGAGAGCGGCACCGCCGATTGGGACGGGTTCGTCGAGCACGTCCGCGCGAAGCGGAGCTGGCTCGACGGCGTTGTGGTGACGGGCGGGGAGCCCACGGACGACCCGGACCTGCCCTCGCTGCTCGCCGCTCTCGCCGAGGAGGGCGTGCCGGCGAAGCTCGACACGAACGGGAGCAGACCCGACGTCCTCGCATTCCTGCTCGCCGAGCAGCTCGTCGACTACGTCTGCCTCGACGTCAAGGCCACGGCTTCGCGGTACCGGGACGCCACCGGAAGGGAAGGCGTGGCAGATGCCGTCGCGGAGAGCATCCGCCTGCTCGTCCGCTCGCATGTGGAGCACGAGTTCCGGACGACCGTCTTCCCGCGGTCCGTCGCCCTCGAGGAGCTGCCCGCCATCGCTTCGGGCCTCGTCGGAGGACGCCTGTACGCGCTGCAGCAGTTCCGGCCGTCCGCGGCGCTCGGGCCGGGGACCGCAGGTGTCCGTCCGTACTGCTCGGCCGACCTGCGCTCGGCGGCCAGGCGGTGCGCCTCCTACCTGCCGACGATCGTGAGAGGTGCGGCATAGTGGACCTTCCGATCAAGCGCCTGGACCCCGAGCTCCCGCTCCCTCGATACGCTCACGAAGGGGACGCGGGGATGGACCTGCGTTCCGCCGCGGACGTCGAGATCGAGCCGGGCCACCGCGCCCTCGTCCCGACCGGGATCGCCGTTGCGATACCCGAAGGCCACGCCGGCTTCATCCAGCCGCGCAGCGGGCTCGCGCTCCGTCACGGGCTCTCGTTCGTCAACACTCCCGGACTGATCGACAGCCATTACCGCGGCGAGATCAAGGTGATCGCCGTCAACCTCGACCCGTCCACGCCCATCTCGATCGCGAAGGGCGACAAGATCGCGCAACTCGTCATCCAGCCGATCGTGCACGTCCGGCCCGTCGAGGCCGACGAGCTGGACGAGACCGTCAGGGGGGAGGGGAGCTTTGGCAGCACGGGCAGGTGAGCCGAGGATCCGTGTCGCGGCGGTCCTTCTCCTCGACGAGCGTCTAGTGCTGGTCAGGCACGAACGCGAGAGCGAGGTGTATCACCTGCTACCCGGGGGCGGCGTCGAGGCGGGGGAGACGCTCGAGCAGGCCCTCCTGAGGGAGGTCGGCGAAGAGACGGGGTTGCTCTGCCGCCTCGATCGTCCGCTCTTCATCAACGACACGATCTCGCCCGACGCGAGCCGACACGTCGTCAACATCACCTTCCTCGCCACGGTCACCGGCGGGACGCTCTCCGAGCATGCCGCCGACCGCAGGGTCGTCGGGCACGATCTCGTCGATCCTGCCGACCTGCCCGCCCTCGACCTGCGCCCTCCCTTGGCATCCGAGCTGGCGGACGCGGCCGGGAAGGGCTTCGACGTTCCGGCGAGGTACCTGGGGTCGCTGTGGGTGGAGGGCAGCGCATGAGGCGCGACGGCGCCTCGCTCTGCGTGACATCGCTGCCGGAGGCGCTCCCGAAGGGAGGTGGGCCGGCTGGGGACAGCGTGAGTCTTCGGCTCGCGCCACGAGCCGTCTCGTAGCCGCAAGACGAAAGAGGAGGAGATGGAGGAGTTCTTCAAGCTCACGGAGCGCGGGACCAACCTGCGAACCGAGATCCTGGCCGGGATCACCACGTTCATGACGATGGCCTACATCATCTTCGTGAACCCCGGGATACTGTCCGCAGCGGGCGTCCCGTTCGCCGGCGCCGCCACCGCCACCGCCCTCGGCGCCGCGCTCATGTGCCTGTGCATGGGGCTGTTCACCAACCGCCCGTTCGCCCTCGCCTCGGGCATGGGGCTCAACGCCGTCGTGACGTTCTCCGTGATCGGCTTCCAACAGGCGAACGTGCCCTGGCAGGTGGGCATGTCGGTCATCTTCCTCGAAGGCCTGATAATCCTCGTGCTGGTCCTTACCGGGCTCCGCGAGGCGGTGATGAACGCCATCCCGCTCGACCTGAAGCGCGCGATCGGCGTGGGCATCGGCCTGTTCATCACGACGATCGGGCTGAACGAGGGGGGCTTCATCGCCCCGAACTCGGCCACGCTGGTCAGCCTCGGCGACTTCACGCAGAAGTACGTTTGGGTGACGATAATCGGGCTGCTCGCGATCCTCGCGTTCATGGCCCTGCGCATCAAGGGTGACATCCTGTGGGGGATCCTGGTCGCGACCGTCGCCGCCCTCGCGCTCGGCGTAACGAAGCTCCCGGCGGGCATCGTCGCCCCGCCCGACTTCGTCACCTTCCTCGCGCCGTTCCAAACCGTCACGTCGAAGGCCGGCGTGACGAGCGCGGCGATCCTGCAGGTCTTCACGCCCGCGCTGCTGCTGCTCGTGTTCGCGATCATGCTCACCGACTTCTTCGACACGATGGGGACCGTCATTTCGGTCGGCGAGCAGGCGGGCTTCCTGACGAAGGCCGGGGAGGTGCCTGGGATCCGCGGCATCCTCATGGTCGACTCCATCGCAGCGGCCGTCGGCGGCCTCTTCGGCGCGAGCTCGATCACGACCTACATCGAGTCCGCGGCGGGGGTGTGCGAGGGCGGGAGAACCGGCCTGACCTCGATCGTCACCGGTCTCCTTTTCGCGGTCGCGGCGTTCTTCGCCCCGATCGTGGCCATGATCGGCGGCGGGTTCGACGTCGGCAACACGGCGCACTTCGCCCAGCTCGGCGGGGCCGGCTTCAAGGTGCCGACGGGCAGCTACTTCGCCTACCCGATCACCGCCGGGGCACTGATCGTGGTCGGCTTCCTGATGATGCGCACAGTCCGCGAGATCCCGTGGACGGACCTCGAGGAGGCGTTCCCGGCCTTCCTGACGATCGTCGGCATCCCGCTCACGTACAACATCAGCTACGGCATAGGCTTCGGCTTCATCAGCTACGTGCTGATCAAGATCTTCCATCGCAAGGCGGGGCAGGTTCACTGGCTGATGTGGGTCGTCTCGGCCGCGTTCGTCGTGACGTTCATACTGCCCGCAATCCAGAGACTTTTCGGCTAAGGGGTGTCACGTGACGGAACGTAGGGTCATCCAGACGGACGAGACGCTGCCGCTGGCAAGAGCGCTGCCGCTGGCGGCGCAGCACCTGATGGCGATGTTCGGCGCCACCGTCCTCGTGCCTCTGCTCACCGGGCTCAATCCAGGCATCGGCCTGATGACTTCGGGCATCGGCACGATCCTGTACCTGGTCTTAACCAGGGGGAAGATCCCCAGCTACCTCGGCTCCTCGTTCGCCTTCATCACGCCGATCATCATCGCAGCGGGCGGAGCGGCCGCCATGGGAACGCCGCAGTACCGCCTGCCGCTGGCGCTCGGCGGCCTGATCGCCGCCGGCCTCGTGTACGTCGTGGTGGCGGGCCTCATCAAGGCGTTCGGCACCGCGTGGCTGCACCGCCTGCTCCCTCCGGCGGTCGTGGGCGCCGTCGTGATCGTCATCGGGATCGGGTTGTCGGCCATCGCCGTGAAAGAGGCGCTGTTCGGGACGGGCGCACCGGCGGCCGGCCAGCCGGTCGACCTGACCTTCGTGATGGTCGCCTTCGTGACGTTGGCCGCGGCTATCGCGTTCTCGAGCTACTTCAAAGGCTTCCTCGCGACGATCCCCGTCCTTGGCGGGATCGTCGTGGGCTACGTCGTGTCGATCCCGCTCGGTCTCGTGAAGTTCGACGGCATCGCAGCGGCCAAGTGGGTCGACGTGCCGTGGCACTACTTCACCTACCCGCAGTTCGACGCGAAGGCGATGCTCATCATCGCGCCCGTCGCGCTCGTCGTCATCGTGGAGCACATCGGCCACCTCCTCGTGATCAACGGGATCACCGGCAAGGACTTCAGCCCGATGCTGCCCGAGTCGCTCGCGGGCGACGGCCTCGCGACGA
>JAJZPX010000140.1 GCA_021811025.1 Actinomycetes bacterium | reverse complement strand
CGTGAACTGGGCGCGCGTGCGCACGAGCGTCCAGGGATCGGGCCTGCCGTCGCCGTTCGCGTCGCCTCCGGCCGCGTGGGAGACGAGCGAGTCCCACACACCCTTCCCGCCCACGTGGGAGTAGTCGGGGCGGGAGACAACCTGTCCGCTCTCGCCCCGCTCCGGGTCGCCGGCGCCCATAACGACGTCCGCGCCGCTCTCGTCGACGATCTGCCGCCCGATCTCCTCCTGGTCCTGGCGGTCCTGGGCATGAGCGAGGAAGCCCGCGGGAGTCGCGTCGGTCCACTGCACGGTCGTCACGACGCCCGTCGCCTTGCCTGCCGCCTCGGCCTCCTCGAGCACGTTCGGCAGCCGGTTCCCGTCGGGATCGACTCCGACGTACCCGTTGTTGGTCTTGAATCCCGTGGCCATCGCGGTGGCCGCGGCGGCCGAGTCGGTCACGATTCCGTCGGCAGAGGCCGTTCGCATCGACAGAGCGACCGGGAAGGACTCGTACGGCTCGGAGCGCAGGCGCCCGTGAAGCCACAGATCGGTGGATTCGAGCGTCCCGTAGCCGCAGCCGTCGCTGATCATGACGATGATGTTGTTCCTCTGCTTGCGATTCGAGCCGGCATGAGCTGCCTGCTGCCTCCCGCATCCGGGAAGAACGGCCAGCAGGGCGGCGAGGACAAGGAGCGAGACGGACCGGTACGCTCGGGATCGCAAGATGGCCCTCCCCACGACGGCTACGCTTCCTTCATCACGATAGCACTTCCCCTCCTCCCCCTCGTCCTGACGTTGAACGGCGGTAAGCATCACCGCCGGTGGTAGCATGATTTCGAGTCCGTCGACGGCGAGGAGGGGCGAGGTGTGACCGAGCAGACGCCGCGCCGCCGCTTCACGTGGAGGATCGCCGTGGCGAGCGCGCTGGCTGTTGCGGCGCTGACCATCGCGGCGCTCGTCGTCCTCTACGCCCGCGGAGGCGGGCCCGTGCCCGACGCTCTCGAGTTCCTTCGGCCGAAGGCGCCGGACCCCCTCGGCCCGTCAGGCTCGGCGGAGACGGCGCTTCGCACGCTGCGGCTCGCGGGATTCGACCAGGCGGTCGTGGGCGAGAGCGGCGGGGCGGTGGTCGTGCGCGTCGCGATGCCGGAGGTCCGCGCGCCCGCACAGGTCGAACTCTCGTGGCAAACCGCGCTCGCGGCCGGCGCGCTCGCGTATCCGTACGCGCGTAGCGTGACCGCGCAGCTCTTCGCGCCGGACGACACGCCGCTGCTCGAAGTCTCCGCCGACGCCGTGATCGTGCGCTCGGCCGCGGCCCGAGACGACGCCGCCTCGCTGCGGCGCTACGCGAGATTGCGCTACCTGCCGGCTGCGGGAGCCTCTCCGTGAGCGCGAGGCTGATCGCGCTGGCGTGCGCGCTCGCGCTGGTGGCGCCGGTCTCGCCGGCGTCCGCCGCCGCCGCCGACGCGCGCGGCCCGTACGACCACGTGTGGCAGGCGGAAGGGATGTTCTCGGGCGAACGGGGCGAGACGCGGCGCCTTGCCGGGACGGACGAGATGTCGCTGCGGCTCGAAGGCGGAAGCTTCATCGGGCACGTCGCGTACGCCGACGTGCTGGGCACGCGGGGTCCGGACGGGGCTGCGAGCGCTCAGTCGGCGTCGATCGAGATCACGCTCGCGGGCACGCCGGCCGACGGCGGCGGGGCGGCCGCGGGGAGCTTCAGCGGGCAGGCGACGCTGGTGTCGCACGCCCTGGCGTCGCTCGACGAGCTGCGTGGCGTGCCGGCCAGTCCCGACGGGTCGAGCGTGGTTTACGAGGTGTCGGGGCACTGGGGTGCGCGCCTGTCCGGCGGCATCGCCGATGGCGAGCTGCTGTACGAACGCGCGACGCCTCTGTGGCAGGAGTCGCCGACCGCGGAGCGTAAGGGTGCGGAGTGGTTCAACCGCCTGTCGGCCGAGCCGGGCGGAGCCGCGCAGAGGTTCCGCGTCGAGGTGAGCGGTCTCGACGCGGCGGGCAAGGCGCAGACGGTAGCCGGTGGCGCCGGGCGCGCGCGCGGCTTCTTCGGCTACGTCGCCCGCGGGCTCGCCGGACAGCCGGGGGTTCCGGCAGCTCCGGTTCCGCTCGCGCTCGCGAAGAGCGCTCGCGCGCTGAAGGACGCGGCGCCTCCGGGCGCGGCGAAGCTGCCGGCCGACTCCGTGGCCGTCGACGTCGACGTTCCCGGCGCGTATCTCGACGCGAAGAACCGCGCCGCGGGCCTGCTCGCCACCACGGGGCCGACGGGCGACGCGGGCAAGCGTCTCACGCTGGCGTGGGCGCCCGCGCGAGCGGCAGCGGTGCCGCTTCCCGACCCCGCGACCGCGGCGCAGGACCTCGTGCGGCAGCTGCGCGATCAGGACGTGCCCGGCTCTGCCGATCTTGCGCGCGACGTCGAGGCCGCGCTGCGCAGCGGCGCCGCCGACCCCGCCCTGCTGCAGGCGTGGCAGGCCGTCGCGACGGCGGTCCGGCAGGCCGTCGCCGGCTCGGTTCTGGGCGCGACGCAGGCCGAGGTCGATGCCGTGCGCTCCGTCGTGGTGCCCCGCACCGGCCCGTACGCCGCGGCCGTGCTCGTCTCGCTCGGGTCGCGGGCCGTGCCGCCGCCCGCGTTCGACGTGCGCGGCATGACGCCGGATCGCTCGCTCGACTCGTCCGGAAGCGCCCCGACCGGTTTCCCCGGCATCGTGCTCGCGAGGGCGGGTGGAACCACCTCGGGCGGTCCGGGGACGCTCACGTACACCACGGCCGCAGGGCGCACGACGATCGCTCCCGACGTCTGGCTCGCTTACGAGCGCGCCGACGGGACGATATTCTGGCTGGCGGGATCCGAGGGCGCGGTGGCGCTCCAGGACGGCACGCTGCGCGGCGCGGGCTTCACCCTGCCCCGCGCGTACCTGGACGATGCATCCTACGTCGGCCGGATCCTTGCTGTCTTCGACCTGCGATGACCACCCCCCTCGACACCATCCGCGACCAGCTGTCGCTCGTCCCCGAGACCCCCGGCGTCTACCTGTGGAAGGACGCCGAGGGCGCGGTGCTGTACGTCGGCAAGGCGAAGCGCCTGCGCCGGCGCATGCAGCAGTACGTCAGCGGCCACGACACCCGCGAGAAGGTGCCGCTGCTGATGGACGAGACGGCGAGCTTCGACTACATCGTCACGGGCAACGAGGTCGAGTCCCTCATCCTCGAGTCCAACCTCATCAAGCAGTTCAGGCCGCGTTACAACGTCGACTATCGTGACGACAAGACCTATCCGTTCATCGCCCTGACCCTTTCCGATCCCTTTCCCGCGATCAAGTACACGCGCGAGAAGCACAAGCCGGGCACGCGCTACTTCGGCCCGTACACGGACGCGAAGGCCGCGCGCGAGACGATCGACGTGGTCCGCCGCATCTACCCGGTCTGCCGCGCCGACTGCGTGGAGTGGAAGCGGCTGACCGCCAAGGGTGGCGAATCGAACGGCAAGCCGTGCTTCGACTTCCACGTCGGCAAGGGGCCGGGGCCGTGCGTCGCCGCGATCTCGCGCGAGGAGTACGCGGAGCGCGTCGAGCAGGTCGTGAGCTTCCTCGACGGCCGCACGCGCGGCGTGGCCGAGGCGCTGGAGCGCGAGATGCGCGAGGCATCCGCCGACCTCGAGTTCGAGCGCGCGGCGAGGCTGAAGCGCTCGGCCGAGGCCGTCCGCAAGGTGCTCGAGCGGCAGATGGTCGTGAGCGAGAAGCCGCTCGACATGGACGTCATCGGCGTGCTTCGCGAGGAGACGATAGCGGCGGTGCACCTGCTCGCGGTGCGAGACGGCCGCGTGCTCGCCGGCAACGAGTTCGTGCTCGACGAGGGGCTCGAGGTGGAGGAGGCCGACCTCGTCGAAGGCTTCCTGCTGCGCTACTACGCCGAGGCGTCGCACGTGCCGCGCGAGGTGCTCGTCTCGGCGCTGCCGTCAGAGCCGGACTCGGCCGAGCAGTGGCTGTCGAAGCTCCGCGGCACCCGCGTCACCCTCGCCGTCCCCCAGCGCGGCGACAAGAAGCGTCTGCTGGAGCTCGCGTCGACGAACGCGCGCCACACGCTCGCGCGCTACAAGTTCCGCACCCGCTACGACGAGCAGCGCACCAACGAGGCGCTGCTGCAGCTCGAGAGCGCGCTCGCGCTGCCCGCGCCGCCGATGAGGATCGAGTGCTACGACATCTCGACGCTGCACGGGCGGCACTCGGTCGGCTCGATGGTGGTGTTCACGGCGGGGCAGGCCGACAGCTCGCAGTACCGCCGCTTCCGCATCCGGCTGGACACGCCGGAAGCGAACGACGTCGCGATGATGCGCGAGGTCCTCGGCCGAAGGTTCAGGCGCGAGGCGGCCGAGGGGAAGCGGTTCGCGTCGCGGCCGGACCTGATCGTCGTGGACGGCGGCAAGCCGCAGCTGGGGGCGGCGCTGCGGGTGCTGCGCGAGCTCGGGCTCGAGGACATCCCGCTGGCGGTGCTCGCGAAGCGCGAGGAGGAGCTGTTCGCGCCCGGGTGGGACGAGCCGGTCGTGCTGCCGAACGGGTCCGCGAGCCTGTACCTCGTGAAGCGCGTGCGCGATGAGGCTCACCGCTTCGCGGTCACGTACCACCGGGAGGTGCGCGGGCGGGCGATGACGGCGTCGGCGCTGGACGACGTGCCCGGCGTCGGCCCCAAGCGCCGCAAGCTGCTGCTCCGCGCGTTCGGGAGCGTGAAGCGCCTGCGCGAGGCGAGCGTCGACGACATCGCGGCGGTCAACGGCGTGCCGCGCGAGGTGGCCGAGACGGTGCACGCGTACCTGTCGGCCGACGGCGAGAGCGGATAGCGCGAGGGGGCCGGGCCCCGGAAGGGGCACGGCCCTCGTCACGGTCGTTGTCGTCGGCGGCCGCTTAGTCGGCTAGCGACTCCAGCTGGTCCCAGTGCGACGGGTTGGTGCCGCTCCAGCTGTACAGGCTGCCGCCTACGGCGCCGCTCTTCTCCGTGGCTTGGACGAACGCCTTCACCTCGGACGGCGAAGAGCCCTCGGCCAGACCGCCGATCAGGTGGACCGGGATCTTCGCGCAGCCCGGCTTCGAGCGCAGGATGCGCATGTTCGCGATCGTGTCGTTGTACGCGGCCACGTTGCCGTCACCGTGGTAGGTGTAGTAGCTCATCGGCACGATCACGTCGTACGTGCGCGCGACCGAGGCCCACGGGAACGAGCCCCAGTAGCTGCCGGCCTTGGACAGGCCGACGGGCGAGGGGGTGATCGCGCCCAGCGGGTACTTCGGGCCCACGAGGTTGCGGATCCGCGTGGATAGCGCCATCAGCTGCGTGTTGCGCGCGGTCTGCGACGCGACCACGGGCGACTCGATGTCCAGCGCGAACGAGTCGAACGTCTGGCCGTCCGACGTGCGGAAACGGATGGCCTGCGAGACCCGGCCGAAGTCGAAGTTCACGTTCTGCATGTCCGGCAGGTACCACGCGACGACCTTCATGCCGTTCGCGTGAGCGGTGCGGATGAACGTCGCGATCGCGGACGGGTCCTTGAGCGCGTACGGCGACTTCGAGTTGGCGGTCTCGAGGTACAGCGTCTTCACGCCGTGGCTCTTCATGTTGCGGACGGTCGCGGCCGGGTTGGCCCACGCGCCGTCCTCCCAGATGTCGACCCAGCTGCCGAGGCCCTTGTAGGCGTCGACGGACGGGACGGCGGCGGCCGTCACCGGCGGCTTCGAGGCGGGC
>JAJZPX010000139.1 GCA_021811025.1 Actinomycetes bacterium | reverse complement strand
CCGGCCCCGCCTCCGGGGCGAGCGTGCGTCGCAGGTAGAACGCAAGCGGCAGCAGCACGAACGCCGTCTGCGCGATCACCGTCCCCCACACGACTCCCGCCACGCCGATCCGCCGCGTCAGCACGATCGACAGCGTCACGTTGCCCGCCATCATCGCGATCGCGCAGGCGGCCTGCACCCGCAGGCGTCCCGCGCCGTTGAGGAACGCGCTGATCGCGTTGCTCGCGGCGAGCATGACGGACCAGATCGCCATCGCGGCCAGCAGTCCCGCACCGGGCGCGACCGCGTCCCCGACCCACGCGCGCACGAGCGGCCGGCCGAGGACGAACAGCGCCAGCGCGCCGGGCACCCCCGCTCCCATTGCAAGCGCCAGCGAGCGGCGGAACGCAGCTCGCGACCAGTCGGAATCGCCTCGCGCGAAGGCCTCCCTGTACGCGGGCCAGAGCGGCGTCAGCACGAACCCCAGCAGGACCGGCACGAGCATGAACAGCTTCATCGGGACCGCGTACTGCGTGACGGCGTGAGCGCCCAGGATCTGCGCCACGATGATCGCGTCGGACTGGTACGCGAACGCCGCGGCGACCTGAAGCAGAAAGAAGTACGCGCCCGCGCCCGCCACGGCGCGCAGGCCCGCCCGCGTGACTCCGCGTAGCCTCGGCAGCAGCCACCGGCGCTTCCGCGCGAGCAGGTCGACGCCTTGCAGGGCTTGCGCGAGCACGGGCGCGCCGGCGAGCGCGAGCACCAACCACGGCAGCCCCGCCTCCAGACGGATGGCGAGCATCAGCGCGGCTAGTCCGATCAGGCTGCCCGCGCCGACCCACGCCGCGTCCACGTGGGTCTCCTGGAAGCCCGTGCGCACCCGCTGCACGACGGTGACGGGCAAGCCCGCGAGGTAGCACGCGGCGAGCGTGGCGACGGCGGGGCCGGCCTCGCGCGACGCCAGGGCGGACGTGACGTTGAACAACCGGGGCCAGGGCACCCACCGGTACGCAACGGCGACCGCCGCGCCCGCCGCGCCCGCGAGCACGAGCAGCACGAAGAACGCGCTCGAGACGGCGGCCGCGGCGGCCGCACGGTCCCTTCGGCCGTTCGCCTCGGCCACGGCGTTCAGCAGCCCGTAGCCGATCCCGAGGTCGGCGAAGCCGATCATCGCGACGAGCGAGCTCATCGTCACCCACATCCCGTACCGCTCCTGGCCGAGGTAGCGCAGGGTGAGCGGCACGGTGACGAGCCCGACCAGCAGCTGCACGGCCCGGGCGCCGACACCTGCCGCCGAGCCGAGCGCGATCCGCCTGTAGCGCTCTCTCGAGCGCCCGGCGACGGAAGGCGCGCCCGCCAGGCGGGACGTGCGGAGCAGGCGTTCGCGGGATGTGATGGGCGCGCGCATGCGACGGCCGAGCGATCACGTCCGAGGGGACGCGCCAGCCACGGCGGACTCTCGCCTCCTCTCAAGCCATCCGAGCTCCGGCGTGAACGCGTGGAGGCGATGACGCACTCGCCACCGCACGCTCGCGCAGTAGGCGCGCCGCGCGAAGCCGTCACGGCCGGCAGCGGCACCCAGCTTGTCGTCGACCACCGCGCTCAGCAGCGACGCCTTCCTCATGAACGCGAGGTCGCCGGCCGAGAAGCCCGCTGCGTAGTTGACCCTCACGTAGTCGACCTCCGCCCAGTCCCGCAGCGTCGCCGGCTCGGGCATGCCGAGCGAGACCGCCTCGTCGTACAGCGGCGTCCCGGGGAACGGCGAGTAGATGTTGAGCGCGTTCACGACGGCAGCGGGGTGGTCGTCGCGGAGCCGCACCATGAGCGCGAGCGTCGCCTCCATGTCCTCGCGCGTCTCGCCGGGCATCCCGACCATGAAGCTGTAGACGGGCACGATGCCCGCCGCCTCGAGCTCGCGGTTCGCGCGCAGCGTCTGCTCCACCGCCGTACCCTTCCCGACATGGGCGAGCACGCGGTCGGACCCCGACTCCACGCCGACGAACAGCTCGTCGAAGCCCGCCTCGCGCAGGCGCGCGAGGTCCTCGGCCGAGAAGGAGTCGATCGAGTCGACGCGGCAGTTGGCGTTGAGGAAGCGAACGGCCGGCCCCTCGCGAACGAGCAGGTCGCAGATCTCGCGCACGCGGCGCGGATTCGCGAAGAAGTTGTCGTCGAGCAGGAACAGGCCGTCGACGCCGTGCTCGGCGACCAGCCGCGCCGCCTCGCGCTGGACGCGATCGGCGCTCATGCCCCGCCACCTGCCGCGATTGAAGGCGAGGTTGTAGCAGTACCGGCAGCGGAAGGGGCAGCCGCGGCTCGTCGCGAACGCCAGCGGCCGGCTTCCCGACGCGGCGAACGGCGCGTTCAGGTAGCGGCCGACGTCGACGAGGCCGTACGCGGGTGCCGGCAGCGCGTCGAGGCCGAGCGGCTCCGCGGGCGGCACGTGCACCACGCGCGCGCCCTCGACCCGCGAGAGCCCGGGCACGCGGTCGAGCGCACGGGCGCCACCTGCCTCCAGCGCCCGCACGAGGGCGAGGAACGAGG
This sequence comes from Actinomycetes bacterium, assembly GCA_021811025.1. Lineage (GTDB taxonomy): Bacteria > Actinomycetota > Coriobacteriia > Anaerosomatales > JAJZPX01 > JAJZPX01. Next base: position 3,250 of record JAJZPX010000139.1, on the reverse strand, counting down.
CCTCGCCCTCGCCGCGCACCACGAGGTCGACGAGCGGCGACGCGAGAGTCTGCTCCGCGAGCAGCGACGGGTGGACGCCGCCCCAGACCACGGGCGTCGCGGGGCTCGCCTCCTTCGCCAGCCTCGACGCGTCGAGCGCCCCGGCGATCGGGTAGCCCGTCATGGCCGAGACACCGACGCACGCGACGTCGCCCGCGTTCAGCACCGACTCCAGCGCACCGCGCCAGCCGTCGTCCACGCGCTGATCGATCAGCGTCACCTCGTAGCCGGCCTCGAGCAGCGGCGAGGCCAGCGACAGCACCGACAGCGGCAGCAGGTCCCACTGCCGCGCCGAGGGACCGGGCGGCATGACCCGCGGGAACACGAGCACCACTCGCTTCGTCCGCAGCCCGGCACTCATGACATGTACGCCTTCGAACGAAGCGCGAAGCGCAGGAACGGCACGGTCTCGGCGAGGTCGAGCCTGAACCGGAAGAACGCGTACTCGAGCTTGAAGAGCAGGCTGTACAGACGGTCCGCGCGCAGGCGGATGAGGCGCTCGGCCATCGGCCGAGGGACGCGCAGCCTGATGAACAGGCCCGTCAGCTTCTGCAGGTTCATCATCTCGCGCTTTCGGTCGAGCGCGAGCGGGCTCGAGACGAAGTACGAGGCGGTGCCGCGGCGAGGCAAAGGGGCCTCGGCCGAGGGCGGCTCGAACGCGCCGAGCTCCTCGGCCATCTCGCAGATCCGCGTGCCGGGGTACGGCTGCAGGATCGAGCACTGCGCGAAGTCGACGCGCAACGCCCGGTTGAGCTCGAGCGTCTCGAGCGCCTCCTCGAGCGTCTCGCTCGGGCTGCCGTAGATGTTGTACGTCATCAGCTTCATCCCCGCGCCGCGGATGCTCGCCGCGGCGTCGCGGATCTGCCGCTCGCTCACGTGCTTGTTGAGGATGACCTCCCGGACCCGGTCGTTTCCGGACTCGACTCCCATGCGCGCGCAGTAGCACCCCATCTCGCGCAGCAGCGCCGCGCTCTCCTCGTCGACCGTGTCCGCGCGCACGTTGCAGATGAACGGCAGCGCAACGCGCTCGGCGTAGAGCGGCGCGAGCTCGCGAAGCCAGGAGCGGCTCGCGGCGATGGAGTCGTCGACGAGGTTGAGGCGGCGCAGGCCGTAGCGGTCGCGCGCCTCCTCGAGCTTGCGAACGACGCTCTCGGGCGACTCGCGCCGCGCGTAGCGCCCCTTTTCCCGGTAGAGCTCCTGATAGGAGGCGTTGAAGCAGTACGAGCAGCGGTGCGGGCAGCCGCGCGAGGTGATGACCGGGAAGTTGCCCCGGTAGTACGGGACCATGAAGCGGTACCGTGCGGCGTAGACCCGCCAGTCCGGGAACGGGAGCGCGTCGAGGTCCTCCACCAGCGGCCGCAGCTCGCCCTCGACCACCTCGCCGTCCCGCTTCACCCACAGGTTCGCTGCACCCGCACCGTCCGCGCCCGCGTCGAACGACCGCGCGAGCTCGGCGAGCGCGGCCTCTCCCTCGCCGCGGCACACGACGTCGACGCCCGCCTCGCGGACCATCTCGGGGAAGAACGTCGGGTGCGGGCCGCCCACCACGACCGGGATCCCGATCGCCCTCTTGACCTCGGCCGCCGTCCTAAGAACCCACCCGTCGATACCGGTCGTGCACGAGAACGCCACCGCGTCCGGCCGCAGCTCGCGCGCGCGCCGCAGCATGTCGCGCTCCGCGCTCTCGACCAGCACCTCGCATTCGTGCCCCTCGGCCTTGAGCACGGCCGAGAGCAGCATGACGGCCACCTTCACCATCGTGTCCTTCTGCATGAAGAGCAGCCTCACGCCGTCCCTCCCGCCTCGCGCGGCCGCTCGCCCGCCGCCCGCTTCTCCCGGACGAGGTCCTCGTACAGCGCCTCGAGGCGCGGGAAGACCTGGCGGTCGTCGTACCGCCGCAGCACCAGCTCGCGCCCGCGCGCCCCGAGAGCCGCACGGAGCGGCGCGTCGCCCAGGAGCCGGGCGACAGCCTCCGCGAACTCCTCGGCCGTGTCCGCCACCAGCAGCTCGCGTTCGTGCCGCGCCGCGATCCCCTGCGCGCCGAGCGAGGTGGACACGACCGGGCACCCCATCGCGAGCGCCTCGAGCACCTTGCCGCGCATCCCGCCGCCGCTCACGACCGGGGAGACGAACGCCGCCGAGCGCGCGAGGTGCGGGCGCACGTCGTCGACGTATCCGAGGACGCGCACGGAGCACCCGTCCTGCAGGCGCCGAATCTCGGGCGGCATGTAGGCGCCCACCAGGTCGAGCCTCGCGTCCGGCGCCGTCGAGCGGACTCGCGGCAGGACCTCCCGCACGAACCACGCGGCCGCGTCGACGTTCGGACGATGCTCGAAGTTGCCGACGAACAGGAGCGCGCCCGGCTCGGTCGAGATGCCGGGCGCGGGGGCGAAGCGCTCCGCGTCCACGCAGTTGGGGTAGACGCCGACGTCGAGGTCGGGCGCGGCCGCGAGGAACGCCGCGCGCTCCTCCTCGGTGATCGCCAGCACCTTGTCGAACCTCCGCGCCCCCTCGATCTCCTGCCGCCGGAACTTGCGCGCCTCCCACAGCGCGGCCAGGCCCGGGACCGAGACCGGCGCAGCCTCGAACTCGCGCCGGCGGGCGACGAAGTTGAGCTCCTCGTCGACGAGCACGGTCGCGCAGGTGCCGGCGTCCGCCTCCGCGACGTAGCCGGCGAGGTAGGTGAACTCGACGTGCAGCAGCTCGACCCTCGCGTCTGCCGCCATGCGGCGGACCTCGCGGCGCATCTCCTCGGACCTGAAGTGGAGCACGTAGCGGGGATCCGTGCCGAATGCGACGCGCAGCGCGGTGGAGACGCGGGGCCTGCGAGCCGCCGGCACGACCACCATCTCGCGGCAGCGCGCTCGGGTGGAGGCGAGGGCGGCCTCGTCGGGAGACCGCCCGGGCTCCGTGAAGCACGCGAGCCGCACCTCGTGCCCCCGGCCGTCGAGGTAGCCGATCAAGCGGTGCACCCTGGCCACGCCGCCAAGGCACCCGTCGCGGACGAGGAAGGGATACAGGATGAGGATCCTCACCCGCCCTCCTCCTCGCGCGGCCCGAGGGCCGTCGCGAGGCCCGCGAGGAACCAGAACAGAAGGTTGGTCGACGCAAGCACGAAGCTGAAGTCCGAGATGCCGTCGACGAGGAAGCCGACGAAGCCCGCTGCGATCCCGACGGCGACGGCCTTCACGAGAGCGTCGGACGAGCGCGC
>JAJZPX010000138.1 GCA_021811025.1 Actinomycetes bacterium | reverse complement strand
CGTCAAGGCTACCGAACGGCTGTTCCTGCCGGTCATCAAGGCGATGATGCCCGAGGTGATCGACTACGACCTGCCGCTCGAGGGCGTGTTCCACAACTGCGCGATCTTCCAGATCAAGAAGGAGTTCCCGGGCCAGGCGCAGCGCGTCATGGACTTCGCGTGGTCGATGGGGCAGATGATGTTCACGAAGTTCGTCGTCGTCGTGGACGCCGACGTCGACTGCCACGACTACTCCCAGGTCGCGTGGCGCTGTTTCAACAACGTCGACCCGAACCGCTCCGTGACGATCACGAAGGGCCCGCTCGACCAGCTCGACCACAGCAGCCCCTGGGAGCGTTTCGGCCACAAGATGGGGATCGACGCGACGCGGCCGCTGCCCGAGGAGGGGCACGCGCGCGAGTGGCCGGACGCGATGGTCATGTCGCCCGAGGTGAAGGCGCGGATCGACGAGCTGTGGCCGGAGCTCGGCCTGTGAGCGAGGAAGATCGCGAGGAGCGCTCCGAGGTGGACGCCTCGGCCGAGCGCGGCGTGCCGCCGAAGGCGGAGCGCAAGCCCGGGATCCGCGGGACGATCGCGACGTTCCTCGAGCTCGTGAAGTTCGAGCACTCGATCTTCGCGCTGCCGTACGCGTACATCGGGGCGTTCTACGCCGCAGCGACGACCACCGGCGGGTTGCCGTCGCCGCTCACCCTCCTCTGGATCACCGTCGCGATGGTGGGCGCGCGCAGCTTCGCGTTCGTGGTGAACCGCGCGGTCGACTCCGAGATCGACGCGCGCAACCCTCGCACGGCGGGTCGGGCGATCCCCGCGGGGCTGGTGAAGGCGTGGGAGCTGTGGCTGTTCGCCGCGATCGTGCTGGCGGCGTTCCTGTTCGCGATCTGGCAGCTCGCGCCCATCACGCACTACTTGTGGCCGATCGTGCTGGCCGTCTTCGTCGTGTATCCATACCTCAAGCGCTTCACGTGGCTCTGCCACTACTGGCTGGGCCTGTGCCTCGGGCTCGCGCCGGTGGGCGCGTGGGCGGCGGTGACGAACCGGCTCGACTCCCCGGCGCCGTGGGTATTCGGCCTCGCCGTGCTGTTCTGGCTCGCCGGGTTCGACATCATCTACGCGCTCATGGACATCGACTGCGATGTTCGCGACGGGATCCACAGCGTCCCCGCGGACTTCGGCGTCCCGCGCGCGCTCGTGCAGTCGCACGTCTGCCACGCGCTGGCCGTAGCGCTGCTGGTGGTCGCGGGCGTGCTCGTGGGCGCCGGCTGGCCGTACTACCTCGGCATCGTGGCGGGCGCGGCCGCGCTGCTGTACGAGAACCTCATCGTCACGCCAAGCGACCTCTCGCGCGTGAACTTCGCGTTCTTCGTGATGAATTCGGTGACCGTACTGGTGGTGTTCGCGGGAGCGCTGGCCGACCGCCTGCTACGATAAGGGTACCCTGCGGAGGAGGAGCGCTCGTGGGCGTCTACACCGTCGCGATAACCGGGGCTTCCGGGTCGGCCTACGGGATGCGGCTCGTCGAGCAGCTGCTCACGCGCGGGCACGGCGTGACGCTCATCTTCACCGACGCCGGGCGCCAGGTCACGGCGTACGAGCTCGGCTTCTCTCTGCCTTCCGAGGGCGCGCGGGAGGCGGTGTTGCGGTTCCTCGATGTCGACGAGACCGCGAGGCTGCGGATGGTCGACGACGCCGACATCTTCGACGCGGTCGCCTCGGGGACTCGCAAGGTCGACGCGATGGTCGTGTGCCCCGCGACGATGGGGTTCGTCGGCTCCGTCGCCTCCGGCCTGGCGTCCGACCTCGCCGAGCGGGCCGCGGACGTTATGCTCAAGGAGCGGCGCACGCTCGTGCTCGTGCCTCGCGAGACGCCGCTGAACCTCATCCACCTCCGCAACCTCACCAGCGTCACGGAGGCGGGCGCGATCGTGGTGCCGGCGATGCCCGCCTTCTACGCGAAGCCTAAGACGATCGACGACCTGGTGGACTTCGTGGTGGGGAAGGTGCTCGACGTGCTCGGGGTGGAGCACGACCTCCTGCGGCGCTGGGGCGGCGGGTAGGGTTTCCACGTCCACGTCGCCGGCCTTCCACATCTTGACTGGGCGGCGCCGGCAGGAGCACAATCCGGGCGTACGGCGTCACACGTAGCAGCAGTACCAGTCGCAGCAGCAGTCGTAGCAGATGGAGGCAGCCATGACGCTGGCCCAGGCGCGCAAGCGCTTCCCCCTCGTTCCGGACGAGATCCTGAAGTGGGCCGTCCAGAACATCTCCGATCAGCGCGACCTCGAGATCGGCCTGTTCCGTCTCGAGCAGACGCGCCGCCTGCAGATCAAGTACGGGGCGTGACCCTCGCCGCGCGGCGGCGGCCGGGAGCGAAAGGACCCGCCGGGGGTCTCGGCGGGTCCGTCGCGTACGTTGGAGGCGACGCCCGGATTCGAACCGGGGATAAGGGCTTTGCAGGCCCCTGCCTTGCCACTTGGCCACGTCGCCGTGCGGGGTTTCGTCCCCGTAGAGTGCAAAGGCTGGACGCGCGTGAGTCTTACCCTGAACGCGGATCCAACCTTCGGAGGAGCTATGGAGCGGACGACGGGACTCGAACCCGCGACCCCAACCTTGGCAAGGTTGTGCTCTACCAACTGAGCCACGTCCGCACACGCGCGAAGGGTAGTCTACCAACGGGTCCGGGGGGATGCAAGCGACACCGGCGGGTTGCCGTCGACCGCTTGGGACGGGGGTAGACGGCCCCACGACTCCTGCTACAATATGCTTCGCTGCCTCGGCGGCCCAGGGGCGCTTAGCTCAGGGGGAGAGCACTTCCTTGACGCGGAAGGGGTCAGAGGTTCAAATCCTCTAGCGCCCACCAGCAAGACAAAGCTCGCTGCTTGCGGAGACGCAAGAGGCGGGCTTTCCTCTTGTGGCGGGGGGATGATGAAGGCCAACGTGGGTCCCGTCGACCGGCTCGTGCGCGCTACCATTGTCCACATGCCACGCCAACTGATACTGCCGGCCGTCGTGATGTCGCTCGCGTTTGTCTCGTACACGACCGGCGTGTGGTCCGAGCGCGTACAGCGCGATCTCCGCGGCTGGCACGTCGCGCTGTTCTGGCTGGGGCTCGCGTGTGACGGGTACGCTACGTCGCTAATGGGTCGGCTGGCCGCGGTCGGCGAAACGGCGGGCGCCGCGCACACGATTACGGGTGTCGCGGCGTTCGGGCTGATGGCGGTCCACGCGGTCTGGGCGACCTCGGTGTTCGCGTTGGGGAGCCGCGAGGCCCGCCGGGACTTCCATCGCTACAGCATCATCATCTGGCTGGTGTGGCTGGTGCCCTATCTTGGCGGCATGGCCGCGGGCATCGCGCGAGGAGCGAGCGGGTAGGGCACAGCGCCTCGTTCGTACCGCTCGTCTCGCCCTGAGGGCGACGAACGGCGGCACGCGACCCCTTCGTCGCCAATCGCTCACGTTGCAGAGAGCCTTTGCCGAGATTTACCATCATGAATGGAAACGGTAGGGGGCCGGACAAGGGGCGAGCGGGGACGCCATGGGGAAGCTGTACGACTACTGCTCCCAGATACAGCGGCACATAGAAGCCAGAGGGCTCGACGTGTTCAAGACGAGGGGCGCGCTCGCCATCGAGTGCGGGTTCCTGATCACGCTCGTCGATGAGAACGATGCCGACGATCCCGAGAAGATCGAGAGCCTGCGGCGCGCCGCGCGGAGCGTTCTCGGCCTGAGCCTGGATTGATCGTGCGGGCTCCGAGGTAGGGAAGTATGCCTGCCCCACTCGAGCAACGCAGCGAACCCGACGACTTCATCCCGTGGCTCGAGCAGCGCGCGGCGAACCGGCGGAACGCCGAGCGCAAGAAGCGCACGCGCGGGGCCGCGATCGCGCTCGGCGCCGCGCTCGCGGTTGCGTTCGGCGCCATGTGGAACCCGCCTACCGCGAACGTCCACTCCTTCTCGAAGGCCAGCAACTACAACCCGGTTCGGCAAAGCGGCTGCACCAACTCGGGGAAGGGCTGCCACGGCTCGGAGAAGGCCTTCTCGGACTTCAACGCGTACCACGGGAACGCTTCGTGCATGGCGTGCCACGACTACCAGGGGGTCGGCTGCATCCCGTGCCACAAGCCTTCACAGACCGAGTGCGAGGACTGCCACGACGGCACGATGAAGAACGCTCCCGACGTAGTGAGGCTCACCGACAACTACCCGCGCGGGCACTACCGGGAGACGACGCACACGGCCTCAGGGACGGACCCTGCGGCGCTCGTTCGCGCGTCCGCGAGCGGCAAGGCCGCGGCGACGTGCGGCGACTGCCACTCCCGCGACCTCCGGCGCGCGCACACCGCCGTGAAGCCTCCGGCGGGCAGCAGGCACCCCGAGACGCTGCGGTGCGGAGACTGCCACAACGACACGCGGACGTCTGCGCTCGAGCAGGTACTCTCGAAGTGGAAGTCGAGGAAGTGCGAGGACTGCCACGGTGAGATGTCCTCCGCCCCGATGCACGATCCGAAGGTGGCGCCGTCCGCCGACGCCTCGGGCCCGGCGGGATGCGGGGACACCGGTGGCGGCTGTCACGAGGGCAACGACCTGCACGCGCTGCACCCGGACAAGCCGGGCAAGTGCTCCGGATCCGCGGTGAAGGGCGAGCCGGGCTGTCACGAGCTCGGGGTGGAAGCACAGGTGCCCACTTCGACCGCCTGCGGTTCAGGATCGGACGGCTGCCACGCGCCGTACCGCACCGACGGTTTCAGCCACAAACAGGACGCGAAGGTCCATTCTCCCGGTGCGAGGGCCGCAGCGGACACGTACCGGGGGATCGCCTGCGGGCGGTGCCACGACATGGCGGACGACGGACACAGCCTGCAGGTCGAGCACGCGCTGGCGACCTCGGCTAAGACCGAGGTGCCCGGCAACGCCTGCCGCAACTGCCATGACTCGCTTGCGTCGCGTGACGCGCTGACCGACGGCTGGCCGGGCCGCGACACCGTGTACGCGTGCGCGGACTGCCACGGCAAGAGCGGGCTGGGGCGCGATCACGCGACCGATCTCGCTCCGCTGCACGCTTCGGCGAGCGAGGGCTGCGCGTCGACCGGCCCCGGCTGCCACCCCACCGACGACCTCTCAGAGGTCGGAGCGCCGACGACATCCGCGAACATCCACGGGACCTGCCTGCGCTGCCACGACAGGACGGCGTCCGGCGGAAACCGGCCGTACGACCCCTCGAAGAAGACGTGCGGGTCGGGGCGATCGTGCCATGCGGGCTGCGACGTACTGACCGCGGTGCACGACGGGCGTGAGGGGCGGATCGACGGAAGCGACGCGCGCCACACGGCCGACGCGGCGCAGGGCGACGCGCTCATGACGGACTCCGCGACGGGGCTGTCGGTGAAGTGCGGGGCCTGCCATCAAATGGCGCTCGGCTCCGAGCACGCCCGCGCGAACTCCGCCATCGCCGACGGTGGCGACACCGTGTGCGAGCGCTGCCATGACGCGACGCCGGTCGCGGCCGGCGCGGTGAAGAGCGGGTGGAAGGCGCGGTCCGAGGACGGGGCGTGCGCGGCGTGTCACGGCACGCCGGACGTCCCCGCGCCCCACTCGGCGATCGATGCCGCACACGCCGGCACGACGCTGGACGCCGAGGGGTCGGTGGACGCGAGCGCGTGCGCCGGCTCCGGCTGCCATGCCACCGCCGACGTCCGCGTGCTGCACCGCGCCCTCGGGTGCACGGTGACCGGCTGTCACTCGGCGTCGGGCGACATCGACGGGCGCGACGTCCGGACCTGCGGCGGA
>JAJZPX010000137.1 GCA_021811025.1 Actinomycetes bacterium | reverse complement strand
GTTCACCACGAGCTCCTCGCCCCGGCGGCCGTCGTCGCCCACGATCGTCTGCCTGTTCTCGATCTCGAGCATCAGATGTAGTCCGGCCTTCTGATCATGCGCTCGTCCCGATAGTCCTTGCGCAGCGGGTGCCCCGGCCAGTCCTCCGGCAGGAAGATGCGCCGCAGGTTCGGATGGCCGTCGAAGCGGATGCCGAAGAGGTCGTAGACCTCGCGCTCGTGCCAGTCCGCGGACGGCCAGAGATCGGTGAGCGACGCGATCCTCGCGTCCTCGCGGGGGACGTCGCACTTGAGGAACATGCCGACCTGCATCGTGCGCGAACGCAGCCTGTACACCATCTCGAAGTGGGCGCCGCGGTCCACCGCCGTGCACCAGCCGAGCAGGTCGAAGCCGAGGTCCCTGAGGTCCGACGCGGCTTCGTGGAGCTTGCCCGCGTCGACGACCAGGATGCCGTCGCCGAACTCGAGCGAGAAGAGCGGGCAGAGGTCCGGGTAGCGGCCGCAGAGGTGTTCGCGCAGCTCCTCGATCTTCACGCCGCGTCACCGCCCTCGCGTTCGCCCGGCGCCTTCTCCCCGCGCGCGCCCTCGCCCTCGCCCGGCGCCTTCTCCCCGCGCCTGCGATCGCTCGGCTTCGGCAGCAGGAGGTCCTTGGGGTAGCGCTTGTCCGGGTCGATGGAGCGCGTGCGCACAAGCTCCCGCAGGCGCAGCACGCCGTCCTGGAGCGACTCCGGGCGGGGCGGGCAGCCGGAGATGTAGACGTCCACCGGGAGGAACTCGTCGACGCCACGCACGACGGAGTAGCTGTCGTAGAAGAAGATGCCGCCGGACACCGCGCAGTTACCCATCGCGACGACGAACTTGGGGTCGGGCATCTGCTCGTAGAGGCGCTTCACCGCCGGCTGCATCTTCCGCGTGACGGTGCCGGCGATGATCATCACGTCGACGTGCCGAGGGTCGGGACGCGGGAACGTGCCGTGGCGATCGAAGTCGAACTTGCTGAAGGACGCGGCGATGAGCTCCATGGCGCAGCACGCGGTTCCCATCGGCATCGCCCAGAGCGAGTGGCCGAGCGACCAGTCGACCAGCGCGTCGACGCTCGTCAGCAGCAGCGGGGCGCTCTCGAGCGACTTGCCGAGGCGGTCTACGAGGGCCACTCCAGCGCCCCCTTTCGCCACGCGTAGAGGAGCCCGCCGCCGAGCAGCGCCGTGAACGCCGCCACTTCGGCCAGCCCGAGGATCGACCCGCGCAGCTGCGGGGCGACGGCGAACAGCAGGACGGCTTCCGCGTCGAACAGCACGAATAGCAGCGCGATCGTCGAGAAGCGCAACTTCATCCTGCCGTGCGCCGGCCCTTGGGGGGCCATCCCGCACTCGTACGGCTCGAGCTTCTCGACGGTGGGCTTCCGCGGCGACAGCGCCTTGTTGAGACCGAACACCAGCAGGATGAACGCGACCGGTGCCGCTGCCAGTCCCGCAACGAACAGGACTCCCTGTGCGGAGGCGCTCGTCATTGCCATCCTCACGACCGACCGACTTGACCGACGCCGGAGGCCTCCGACCTCGCTCGTAACGATTGTTACAAGCGAGGGCCAGAAAAAGGAGCCTAGCTCTCGGCCCCTGCAACCTCCGGACGAACCGCCATGTAACACGCCCTCACAAGCCCGACCGCTCAGCGGTCAGTGAGCATCATACCGAAGCCCGAGGGCAGCGCAAACCCCGTGCACGAAGCCGACGGGCGGGCGGGGCCGTGCACACGGTGGCCGGGGCCGCGCACGCGGTGAGCGGCGCAGCGTCACGCTGGTTCGGTCCGGCGCCCGCGCGCCTCGCGGCCGGCCGCGACAGACCCCGCCCTTCCGCGTCGGGTACTCGACCTCGTAGAAGGGCACGTGCTGGCTCCGTATAGCACATGTGAACAACGCCGAAGTGGTGCCACGGGCGCGCCTCTCGTGCGGCGCAAGATCGCCCCTGCATAGAGGCCCTGCGGCCCCCCGGACGCGGTGCGCCTCGGCGGTCGTTAGCCCCTTAACTGTTCACATGTGCTATACGCGTTCGAAAGGGGGCTCTCGCCCGGCGTCGCCGTGCAGCGGCCGCACCGCCTCACTCCGCAAGCGCGTCCAGCTCTTCCACCAGCGTCCCCCACTCGGCGTTGAGCGCGTCGAGCCGCGCCTTCGCCGCGAGGTACTCCTCGTTGACAGCGAAGAACGCGTCGCGGTCGGCGTACAGCTCGGGACCCGCCATCGCCGCGAGCAGCTCGTCGTAGCGCGCCTGCGTCGCCTCGAGCTCCGCTTCCACCTCTCCCAGCCGCCGCTTGCGGTCCCGCCCCGCCCGGTACGCGCGGTTGCGCGCCTCCGCCTCGGCGCGCTTCTGCTCCTTCGACTTCCGAGCGGCGGGCGAAGGGACCGCCGCAGGCGCGGCAGCGGCACCGGGGGCGGCGGCGGCACCAGGCTTGCCCGGCGGCGCCGGCCTCGGCGCGGGGGCGCCCGCCCCGGCCAGCTGCTCCTTCTTCCACAGGTAGTAGTCGTAGTCGCCGTCGAAGACGGTCGCCCGCCCGCCGTCGACTTCCACGATCCGGTTCGCCACCGCCCGGATGAGATGCCGGTCGTGCGTGATGAGCGCGATCGTGCCGCTGTAGCGCTTCAGTGCCCCCTCCAGCACGTCCGAGCTGGCGATGTCGAGGTGGTTCGTGGGCTCGTCGAGGCACAGGAGCGAGGCCGGCTTCACCAGCATCTTCGCGAGTGCCAGGCGCGCGCGCTCGCCGCCCGAGAGTACGGAGACCCTCTTGTCGACGTCCTCGCCGGTGAACAGGAAGGCGCCCAGCAGCTTGCGCTGCTCGGCCTGCGTCCACTCGGGCGCCACGCGATCGATCTCCCCCAGCACCGTCCCGCGAAGGTCCATCGCCTCCAGCTGGTGCTGCGCGAAGTACGCCACGCTCACCTTGTGCCCGAGCGAGCGCGACCCCGCCTCGAACTCCAGCACCCCGGCGAGCATCTTCAGCAGCGTCGACTTCCCGGCGCCGTTCGGCCCGACGAGCGCCACCTTGTCGCCGCGGTACAGCGCGAAGTCGAGCGCGCCATACACCTCCAGCTCGCCGTACGCCTTCCGCACGCCGTCGAGCCGCACGACCTCCTCGCCCGTGCGCTCGGGCTGCGGGAACGCGAAACGCACGCGCTTGCGCTCCTCGGGCAGCTCGATGCGATCGAGCTTCTCGAGCATGTGCACGCGCGACTGCACCTGCCGCGCCTTCGTCGACTTGTAGCGAAAACGCTCGATGAACCTCTCGGTGTCAGCGATCTTGCGCTGCTGCGCGGCGTGCGCCGCCTTCAGCTGCTCGCGCGCCGCCGCGCGCTGCTTCTCGAACGACGTGTAGTCGCCCCGGTACGCCGTCAGCTTGCGGTTGTCGATCTCCACGACCCGGTCGACGAGGGCGTCCATGAACGCGCGGTCGTGCGACACCAGCAGCACGGCGCCCTCGTACGTCCGCAGGAAGCCTTCGAGCCAGCGCACGGACTCGAGGTCGAGGTGGTTGGTGGGCTCGTCGAGCAGCAGCACGTCGGGCTGCGCGAGGAGCAGCTTCGCGAGCGCGATGCGCATGAGCCAGCCCCCCGAGAGCTCCTCCGTCATCCTGCCGAGGTCCGTTTCGCGAAAGCCGAGCCCTGTGAGCACCGCTCGCGCGTCGGACTCGATCGTGTAGCCGCCGAGGTGCTCGAACCGCTCGCGGAGCCGGCCGTACTCGGCCAGCAGGCGCTCCAGCGCCTCACCCGGCTCGCCGTCTGCGATGTCCTCCTCGAGCACGTGCAGGCGGTGCTCGAGTGAGGTGACGTCGCTTGCGACGGTCAGGACCTCGGCGAGCACGGTGCGCCCGGCGAGCTCGATCGCCTCCTGCCGCAGGTACCCGACCAGCGCGTCCTTCGCCTTCGCGACGCTCCCGTCGTCCGGCGCCTGCTCGCCCGCGAGGATCTCCAGCAACGTCGTCTTGCCCGCCCCGTTCGGCCCGACTAGCGCCACTCGATCGCGGCCGCCGAGGCGCAAGGAGGCGTCGCGGAAGAGCACGCGCTCCCCGACGGTTTTCGTGAGGTTGTCGGCGGTGATAATCACAGCCAGCAAGTCTAGCAAGACGCGCGCCCCGGCGCCGTCGTTCTGGAGCGGCCGTTCGATGGATCGCGATGCGTTCGTCGTCGTCATAGGCAGCGGAACCGCCGGCACCGCGTGCGCGAGGAGGCTCGCCGAGAGCGGCCTCCGCGTGGCGGTCGTCGAGAACGATCGCGTCGGCGGCACCTGCCTGTGGCACGGCTGCATGCCGAAGAAGGCGCTCTACCACGCGGCGGAGACGTACCTCGGCGCGGGCAACGCCGAGGAGTTCGGCATCTCGTGCGGCGGCCGATCGCTGGACTGGGAGAGCGTGCTGGCGTGGAAGTGGCACACGCAGGAGACGTACGCGGGCGACCCGGCCGAGGGGCTCGCGAAGCGCGGGATCGAGCTCGTCCGGGGGACCGCGCGCTTCGAGGCGCCGCGGAAGGTGCGCGTCGACGACCGGCTGCTCGAGCCGACCGACGTCGTCATCGCGTGCGGGTCGGCGCCGACGATCCCGCCGATCCCAGGAGCGGAGACGGCCGACACCTCGGAAAACGCGCTCCACTACCCACGCCCGCCGCAGTCCCTCGCCATCGTCGGCGCGGGATACATCGCGTTCGAGTTCGCGGCGATCTACGCCGCGTTCGGCGCCCGGGTGACGATGCTCGCGCGCGGCGAGCGGCTCCTCGAAGGCTACGACTCCGAGGTCGTCGCGGTCGCCAGACGGCGTCTCGAGGGCATGGGCGTCGAGTTCAGGCTCGGCGCGCCGACCGCCGCTCTCGCCTGCACCGACGGGACCGCTCGCGTCACGCTCGACGGCGGCGGGACGCTCGACGTCGAGCGCGTGCTCCTGGCCACCGGCCGGCACCCCCGCGTCGACGAGCTCGACCCGCCCGCCGCGGGTCTCGCCCTTGACGAGCGCGGTCACCTCGTGATGGACCCGCTCGGCCGAACGAGCGACCCGCACGTGTGGGTGGCGGGCGACGCGCGCGGCGGCGCGATGCACACGCCGCTCGCGAAGGCGGAGGGCCTGCACGTCGCGCTCGCCATGCTGGGCGAGGTCACGACCCCGCTGGACACCGCCGGGCTCTCGACCGCCGTCTTCACGTTCCCGCAGCTCGCGATGGTCGGTGCGACCGAGGCCCAGGCGCAGGCGTCCGGCGTCCCGCACCTCGTTCATCGCCAGCCGATCGGCGCCACCGGCGCCGCGGTGATCTCCGACGAGCGCGACGGGCTCGTGAAGTTGATCGCGGGCGAGGACGGGCGCGTGCTTGGCGCGCATGTCGCGGGGCCGGAGGCGGCAGACCTCGTGTACCCGTACGCCCTCGCGGTTCGCGCAGGGCTCACGCTCGAAGAGATCCGCGAGACGCCCGGCATCCATCCCGCATACGCGCAGGCGGTCGAGTGGGCGGCATGGTAGCGCGGCGCGAAGAGGCGGTCGAGTGGGCGGCGTGGTGACGGGATGGGAAGGCGCCGCCGAGGGGGCAGCTGACGCCTTCCCGGGCTCGGATACCTACCACGCCCCCGGGAAGCAGTAATCACCAGGCGCGCAGGCGGCGGGACCAGGCGGCCGGACGTCGGGCTACCGGTCTCCGAAGCGCCTCGCGATCGAGTCGAGCTCCTTGGCAGACACGTCGTGCCGAAGCAGGTGCTCGCGCATCGCCGGGTCGGTCACCATCTCGTGGATGAGCGCCTCGATGTCCGACAGCCGGGCCTCGTGATCGGTGATCTGCACGCTCACGTCGTGCAGCTGC
>JAJZPX010000136.1 GCA_021811025.1 Actinomycetes bacterium | reverse complement strand
GTCGAAGTGCGCGTTCTGCGGGCTGTGCGCCGAGCAGTGCCCGACGAACGCGCTCACGCACACGGGGCAGTACGAGCTTTCGTTCTACCATCGCCCGCTCATGGTGTTCGACAAGGGCGAGATGCTCCGCGGCGGAGACGGGACGCGGGCGACCGGCCGCGACGGCGTCGAATCGCCGTCGTGCCCCGCGCCGCGGAGGGAGGGGACGCGGCGGTGAGCGCGACCGTGACCTTCTGGCTGCTCGGCGCGTTCGCGCTCGCGGGCGCGGCCGCCGTCGTGTTCTCGCGCGACGCCCTTCGGCTGGTGGTCGGCCTCGGGGCGTTCCTGCTCGCCGTCGCCGGGCTCTACCTCTACTACGGCATGGGTTTCCTGGCCGCCGCGCAGGTCTTCGTGTACGTCGGCGGCGTGCTGGTGCTGGTGCTGTTCGCCCTGCTGCTGCTCTCGAGAGACGGCCGAGGAAGGCTGCTCGCGCCCGGAGGCTTCGATCTCGCCGCGGCGGCCGTCGCCGCGGGCATGGCGGCGGTGCTGGCGCTCACGCTGCGCGACTTCCGGCCGCCGGGCGCTCAGGCCGCGCAGGCGGATCTCGGCGCCACGCTGCTCGGGCCGATGCTGCCGGCGTTCGAGCTGCTGGGCGTCCTGCTGCTCGCCGCGCTCGTGGCGACGCTGGTCATCGTCGGAGGAGGCGAGCGGAAGTGACGGGCATGCCGGTCACGCTGCTTAGCGCCGCGCTGTTCGGGCTGGGGCTGTACGGCACCCTGACGCGCCGCGACCTCGTCGCGGTCCTGGCGTGCGTCGAGATCATGCTGGGGGCCGCGAGCCTGCAGCTGGTCGCGTTCGCGCGAGCCGCGAACGCCCTCGGGAACGGGGAGGCGCTCGCGCTCGTGCTCGTGGTGCTGGCCGCGGCCGAGGCGGCCGTGGGGCTGGGGCTCGTGCTCGCGACGGTGAAGCGCACGGGGAAGTCCCGCGTCGAGGAGCTCACGGAGGTTTCCGGATGACGGCCCTCGCCGCACAGCCGTGGCTCGCCGTGGCCGTCCCGCTCGCCGTGGCGCTGCTGGTCGTCGTGGCCGGGCGCGCGCTCGGGGCCGGCGTCGCGTGGCTCGCGATGGTCGCGCCGGCATCGCTTCTCGCGACCGGGATCGCGCTGCTTGGCGGCCCGCACTCCGGGAACGCGCTCTCGATCCCCTGGCTCGTGCAGGGCGACACGTCGATCCGCGTGGGCGTGCTCGGCGACGGGCTCGCCGCGCTGATGCTGGTCGTGGTCGGGGTCGTGGCGCTGATGGTGATGATGTTCTCGATCGGCTACATGGCCGACGACCCCGGGTACACGAGGTACTTCGCGCTGCTCGCGCTCTTCTCGGCCGCTATGGCGGGGCTCGTGCTCGCCGCCGACCTCGTGGCGCTGCTGGTGGCTTGGGAGCTCGTCGGCGCGTGCAGCTACCTGCTGATCGGGTTCTGGTACCGCAAGCCGTCCGCCGCCGCCGCGGCGATCAAGGCGTTCCTCGTGACGCACGTCGGCGACGCCGGGATGTTGCTCGGCATCGCGCTGTTCTTCGTCGCGACGGGCGACGTCTCGCTCGCGGGCCTGCGCTCGGCTCCCGCCGCGCTCGGCACGGGCCTCACCACCGTGGTGGCGCTGCTGCTGCTCTTGGGCGCGATCGGCAAGTCCGCCCAGTTCCCGCTGCACTTCTGGCTGCCCGACGCCATGGAGGGCCCCACGCCGGTGTCGGCCCTCATCCACGCGGCGACGATGGTGGCGGCCGGCGTCTTCCTGATCGCTCGCCTGGAGCCGCTGTTCCAGGCGTCCGCGACCGCGTCGGGCGTGGTGCTCGCGGTCGGAGCGTTCACCGCGCTGATGGCGGCGACCATCGCCATCGCGCAGAGCGACATCAAGAAGGTGCTCGCTTACTCGACCATAAGCCAGCTCGGGTTCATGTTCGCGGCGCTCGGCGTCGGGGCCTGGCAGGCCGCGATCTTCCACCTCGTCACGCACGCGTCGTTCAAGGCGCTGCTCTTCCTCGGCGCCGGCTCCGTCATCCACGGCACGGGATCGCAGGAGCTGTCGGACATGGGCGGCCTGGCGAAGAAGATGCCGCTGACCGCGGTCACGTGGATTGCGGGCGCGCTCGCTCTCGCCGGCATCCCGCCGCTCGCCGGCTTCTTCAGCAAGGACGTGGTCGTGGCGGCGGTGCTGCGGGGGTCGCCGCTCGCGGGGCTGACGCTGCTGCTCGCGAGCCTGCTCACCGCGTTCTACATCGCGCGGGCCACCCGGCTCGCTTTCTTCGGCACGTATCGCGGCGTCGCCCACCCGCACGAGTCGCGCTGGATGATGACCGGGCCGCTCACCGTTCTGGCGGTGGGCGCGGTCTTCCTGGGCGCCGCGGGCCCGGCCATCGAGCGCCTGCTCCTCACCGAGCCGGAGCCGATCGAGCTCGGCGTGGCGGTCGTGGCCGTGCTCCTGGCGGTCGCGGGCGGCGTGTTCGCTTGGTGGCGCTACGCCGGCGGTCCCGTGCCGGCCGAGGCCGCGCCGGTGGGCTTGTGGGCGGCGCTGAAGGGCGGGTACGGCTACGACGGCGCGATCCGGCGGTGGGTGGTGCGCCCGGTGATGGCGTTCGCCGGCGGCGCGTACGAGCTGGGCGACCGCGCCACGGTCGACGGGGCGGCCGAGGGGATCGGCCGGCTCGCACGCCGGCTCGGGGGGCTGCTGGCCCTGCTTCAGAACGGCGACGCGCAATGGTACGCGGCGCTCATCGGCGCCGCGACGGTCCTGCTCGTCGCGGCCGCGCTTTGGGCGGGGAGGTGAGCGCCGTGCCATGGCTGACCCTGCTGATCGCGCTGCCGCTCGCCGGCGCGGCGGTCGCCGCCCTCCACTCGCGCGTGCTCTCGCGCCCGCGCGTGGTGGCGCTCGCGTTCGCGCTCGCGGAGCTGGCGGCGGCCTCCTACGTCGCCTTGACGCACGCGCACGCCCCGCTGACCGAGCAGCTCGGCGGCGGGTACTGGCGGCTGACACTCGACGGGCTCGCGCTGCCGCTCGTGGCGCTGACGGCGCTGCTGGGAGTGGTCGCGGTGCTCGCGTCGTGGCGCGTAGAGCACGCGCCGGGCGGGCACTTCGCGCTGCTGCTGGCTCTCGAGGGCTCCGTCATGGCGGTCTTCCTCGCGGCCGACCTGCTGCTCTTCTACGTTGCGTGGGAAGCCGTGCTCATCCCGATGTACTTCCTCATCGGAGTGTGGGGACACGAGGACCGGCGCCACGCCGCGATGAAGTTCTTCCTGTACACGTTCGCCGGAAGCGCGCTCATGCTGGTGGGGCTGCTCGTCACCATCACTTCGCTTCAAACGACCGCGATGTCCGAACGCGCGGTGCCCGCGACAGTCCAGACGCTCGTGTTCTGGCTGCTGGCCGCCGGGTTCCTCGTCAAGATCCCCGTGTTCCCGCTGCACACGTGGCTCCCCGACGCGCACGTGGAGGCGCCGACCGCCGGATCGATCATGCTGGCGGGAGTGCTGCTGAAGATGGGCGGCTACGGGATGCTGCGGGTCGCGATGCCGCTCGCCCCCGCGGCGTTCCGCGCGGCCGCGCCGATCCTCGCGGGCCTCGGCGTCGTCGGCATCCTGTACGGCGCGCTCATGGCGCTCGCGCAGAGCGACCTCAAGCGGCTCGTCGCGTATTCGTCCGTGTCGCACATGGGGTTCGTGGTGCTTGCGATCGCGGTGGCGACGCCGGCCGCGATAGGCGCTGCGATGCTCGGGATGGTCAGCCACGGGCTCGTGGCGGCGCTGCTGTTCCTGCTGGTGGGCTTGCTGTACGAGCGCACCCACACGCGTGAGATCGCGCGTTTCGGCGGTCTGGCGGCCCAGCTGCCCGTCTGGGGCACCGCGTTCACTTTCGCCGCGCTCGCCGGTCTGGGGCTTCCCGGGCTGTCGGGCTTCCCGGGCGAGCTGCTCACCGTTCTCGAGGGAGCGGGACCGTACGGAGCGTGGATGGCGCTGCCCGCCGTCGGCGTGGTGCTCGCCGCGGCGTACAACCTCTACGCCGTGAAGCGCGTCAACCACGGCGAGCTCCCGGGCGAGTGGACGGACCTGGCGGACGTGGGATCCCGCGAGGCCGCCGCGGTCGCCCCGCTCGCGCTGGGGATCGTGGCGCTCGGCGTGTGGCCGGCGCTGGTGCTCGCGCTGACCGGGCCGGCGGCGGTTGCGCTGGCGAGGGTGCTGGGGGGTGGCGGGTAGATGGCTCCGCAGGACTGGGTGCTGCTGTCCCCGCTGCTCGTCGCGCTCGCGGCGGCGCTCGCCGCGCTGGTCGCGGACGCGCTCGCTACCCCGCGCGTCGCGGTGCGCGTGGCGGCCGTCGGCCTCGCGACGGCGGCGGGCGTCTTCGCCTTCACCGCCGCGCACAGCGGAAACGCGCTCGTGGGCGGCGTGGTGGCGCTCGGAGGGGCGTACGCCTCGCTCGGCGCGTTCGTTTGCGCGATCGCGGCGGTGACGCTCGCGGCCGGCGAGCGAGGACTTGCGGACGGAGCGCACGGCGGACAGGTCGCCGCGCTCGTCGCGTTCGCGGCCGCCGCGTCCGCGCTCCTGCTCGGGGCGTTCGACGTGGTGGTCTTCGTGGTCGCCGTCGAGCTGATCGCACTGGCGGGCTACGCGCTTGTGGCGTCGGCGGGCACCGCCCGCGCGCACGAGGCCGCGATGAAGTACTTCGTGCAGGGCGCCGTCGCGACCGGGCTGCTCGCGTACGGGGTCGCCGTGCTCTTCGGCATCTCCGGCGGCTCCACGCGCTACGACGCGCTCGGAAACGGTGTCCTCGCGCTCGGCAGGGCCCCGGCGTCCGTGGCCGCGCTCGTGCTGATGCTGTCCGCCGTGGCGTTCAAGCTCGGCGCCTTCCCGTTCCACTCGTGGGCTCCCGACGCGTACGAGACCGCGCCCGCTCCGGTGGCCGCGTTCCTCGCGTCGGCGCCGAAGCTCGCGGCGCTCATGGCGACGCTCATGCTGCTCGTGCAGGTGTTCGGCCCGCGCGAGGACGTCTGGCCGCTGCTGGTGGCAGGGCTGGCCACGGCCTCGATCGCGTTCGGCAACCTCGTCGCGCTGCGGCAGGCGTCGTTCCGTCGCATGCTCGCGTACTCCGGTATCGCGCAGGTGGGGTACGCGCTCGCCGGCGCTGCCGCCGGCGCGGCGGCAGCGCCGTACGTGATGGTCTTCGGCATCTTCTACGCGCTCGCCGCCGCGGGAGCGTTCCTCGCGGCGGAGGCCGCGGGCGAGGGCGCCGGGTGGGACGGGAGCATCGCGCGTCTCGCCGGTCTCGGCCGGCGGAGGCCGGTGCTGGCCGCGTCGCTCACGGTGTGCCTGCTGTCGCTCACCGGTATCCCGCTCACCGCGGGCTTCTGGGGCAAGTTCCTCGTGTTCGGGGCCGCCGCCTCCGGCGGGCTCGTGTGGCTGGCCGTGGTGGGCGTCGTCGGCTCCGTCGTCTCGTTCGGCTACTACGGCGGGGTGCTGCGCGCGGTCTACCTCGACGAGATCGCCGAGGCGCCCGAGCCGGAGCCCGGGGAGGCGGCCGAGGAGCCGGCAACGAAGGCGGTGCCCGGGCTGGAGCCGGGGCGGTCGGTCGGGGCGATGGCGGCCGAGGAGCCTGCGCGTCCGGGCGGCGCGGGCGGGACGTGGGCGGTCGTCCTCATCGCGCTGCTGCTGCTCGCCGGCGGGCTCGTGCCGATCGCAGGCGGGCTGTCGGTGCTGCAGTTCCTCGCGCGCTAGGCACGCCGCCGTTCCGCTAACGTCGCTTCAGATTGGTGTGACTGGCTTCACAAATATCCTTGCAATCACGTTCGGAACACGTTATAGTCCAGCAAGGAGCGTTGCTCATGCAACCCCCTTACCCCTGAGCCTCAAGGTGCCGGCCTTGGGGCTCCCCCTTTTTTTCGGGAAGTCCGGGCTTTCGTGACTTGCGTCATAGAGGTCGC
>JAJZPX010000135.1 GCA_021811025.1 Actinomycetes bacterium | reverse complement strand
CATCTGCAGCGGGATCCCGCCGGTGTCGCCTGCGACCACCGGCGTCTCCTTCCAGATCGCCTCCGACACCACCAGCCCGAATCCCTCGCGGATCGACTTCTGCACCACGACGTCGCTCACGCGCTGGAACGCGTTGACCTCGAGGCTCCCGACGCCGTCGAGGTTCGTGAACACGTACGCGTCGGCGTCGCCGGCTATCTCGCTCTCGAGCGACGCGTATATGCGCCACGCCTCGGGGTCGTCGTGCGCCATGAAGCCGACGAGCGCGAGCTGCAGCGCGGGATGCCGCTTCTTCAGCTCGCGATAGATGCGGATGACGCCGATGGGGTCCTTCCAGGGATCGAAGCGCGAGACCTGCGTGAGCAGCGGCCGGCGGGTATCGATGCCGAACTCGGACACGACCTCCTCGGAAAGGGACCGCGGCAGGCGGCGGTTCTTCGACGAGAGGGGGTCGATGCCCGGCGGCACGAAGAGCAGCTTCTCCGAGGGGATCGTCAGGCCGGGCGGCACGAACTCGCGCATGGTGAAGACGGCGGCGTCGTAGTCGTTGACGTACGGGCGGAGCACGTCCCACGCCTCGGGCCGCGGCTCCGACGTGTCGATGTGGCACCGCCAAACCCAGGTGGCGCCGCGGCGGCCCGCGAAGTGGCGGACGGCCACCGGCTGCGGATCGTGCGTGACGATGACGTCGTAGGTGCCCGTGAGCGCCTCGGCCGAGAGGCGATTCTGGTCGAGGTAGGAGGCGACGTCGTTGTCGGTGGGGATGTAGGCCATCCCCTGCAGCGCGTTGTGGAAGCGCTTCGTCACCTCGAAGAACTCGGCGTGCTCGGGCAGCACCATCCACTCGGCGTCGAGGCCGACCGAGCGCAGCAGCGGCACGAGACTCGTGAGCAGCTCGGCCACTCCGCCGCCCGCCGCGGTCGCGTTGAGCTGCAGCAGGCGCAGGCCCTTCAGGACCTCCGCGTGCGAGCGGATCTCGTCGATGACGTCGCTGCCCACGATGCGCTCGTAGTCCCAAAGGGACTTCTTCTTGAGCGACACGCGCACCGCGTTGAGCGCCCGGTCGTGCACGGAAAGCGGACTCACGCCACCCTCCTGCCCTCGCCGTCGAGGTTCAATCTTCCCCGGCGGGCTCGCGCGCTCTCGCACCGCGGGGCACGGTCAGGCCGCCGACAGCGCGATCAGGACCTGGCCGAGGTAGTACAGGGGCAGGCCCCAGAGCTTGTCGGCCGAGCCGCGGGCGACGAAGCGTTCGCGCGCGACCGCGAGGTCGGACAGGTAGAACGCCGTCGCGCCCAGAGCGGTCGACATCGGTCCTCCCGCCGCGAACGACGCCCAGGCGAGGGCGATCATCGTGCTGATGAGCGCGACGTACACCCCGATGGGGACGACGAGGCCCGGCGGCAGGTGAGGGCGCAGCCAGCGCCACGCGATGACCGCTCCGGTGGCGGCGGCCGAAGCGAACAGGGCGAGCCACGGCAGCGACACGCCGCGCGCCACGAACGCCGCGCAGTACGCGGCGTGCGCGAGCGCGAACGCCCCCGTCCCCGCCACGAACGCGGCTCGCGGGCGGAACGCGAGGGCGACATCGCCAACACCGGACGCGACGAGACCCGCGAGCAGCAGCGAGCCCGCCACCGTCGCGCGGGCGCCGACGGCCGCCGCGAGCCACACGAACCCGCCGGCGGCGGCCGCCTTCGCGGCGGCATAAGGCCATCGACTCTCGAGCCCGGACGCCCACAGGGCGACGAGGCCGCCCAGGGCCGTCAACGCGATCGCGAGCGGCATCGTCGCCTCCCTCCGCCGTCGGGGGTCTCTACGGGTCTTCTCTCTCGGGAGGCCCGAGTCCTTCCCGCCTTCCGGGGGGACTATCCAGCAACGAGGTGGTGCGAATGGCGGGGTTCCTGCGGTGGGAGCCGCCTCGGCTGCACATCGGCGCGGAGAGCGGAGAGGCGAAGGTCACGTCCGTCGACCTCTTCTACGACCTCGTCTTCGCCGTGGTCATGGCGCAGCTCGCGACGGCCCTGGCCGAGGACATCTCGCCCGCAGGGCTGCTGACTTTCGTCGTCCTCGCCATCCCCGCGATCCGGCTCTGGATCAGCCAGACGCTCTACAGCGACCGGTTCGAGGCGCTCGATGTGAGCTACCGGCTCTTCGTGTTCTCGGCGATGCTGCCCGCGGCCGGGCTCGCGATAGCCGCCCCCACGGGCCTCGGGGCGGGCTTCGCGCTGTACGCCCTCTCCGTCGTCGCCGGACGCGTCGTGCTGGTCGGCCAGTGGCTGAGGTCGGGAAGGCACGAGCCGCGAGTGATGCCGCTGGCGCTGCGCTACCTCGCGTTCTATGTGGTCGAGGCGGCGTGCTGGGGCGCGGCGGTCGCCTCTGCGAACGAGGCGCGCCTCTCGTTCGTCGTCGCCGCGATCGCAGCCGACCTCGTGCTCCCGCTCATGACGACGCGGCGTCAGGGGGAGCTCGGGGAATTCAGCCGGGAGCACCTGAGCGACAGGTTCGGCGCCTTCTTCCTCATCGTCCTCGGGCAGCTCGTGATCGTCGCGATCCTCATCATGACGCGGGACCGGCAGCCCTCGCCGGCCGACCTCGCCGCCGGCGCGCTGTCGTTCGCGCTCGCGTTCGTGCTGTGGTGGGTGTACGTCGACCACGTCGCCGGCAGGCCGCTGCGCCCGGGGCCGCCCTGGAACGCCGCCTGGGTGTACCTGCACATACCGCTGTTCATGTCCGCCGCGGCCGTCGGCTCCGGCGTGTTCACGTTCGTGACGAGGGGCGAGCGGGCAGTGCCCGAGGCCGCGAGGCTGCTCCTGTGCGGGTCGTTCGGCCTGGCGCTGCTGCTGACGGGCATCGTGGAGGTCACGCTCGTGCCCCTGCGGCTCGAGGGCCGGCTGCAGCGCACCACGCTGATCCACGTCGTCCCCGCCGCGCTCAGCATCGCCCTCGGGTTCCTCGGCCGAGGCTTGCCTGCCATCCCGCTCATGCTGGTGATGCTGGCGATCGGGCTCATCGCGCTCGCCAGCGGAGAGTACGTCCGCGCCACCGTGTGACTACCGCAGCATGCCCTTCAGGTACGGGTACGGGTTCACGAGCTGCCCGGTCTGCGTCCACATCTGGAAGTGCAGGTGCGGGGGCCCGCCGGCGGCGTTCCCCGTGTTGCCGACGTACCCGATGACCTGCCCCTGCCGCACGTGCCCCGAACGGACGGCCCAGCCGGACAGGTGCGCGTAGTAGAAGCGGCAGCCGTTGTCCGCGTTGAGGTAGATGGTGTTGCCGCCCAGCGTGTTCGTCTTGCTCGTCACGGTCCCGGCGACGACCGCGACGCACGGCGTCCCCATCGCCGCCATGATGTCGGTGCCCTCGTGCGTCCGGCCGCCCGAGCGCGGGGCGCCGAACGTGTCGCTGTACGAGCACGAGCCGGCGACCGGGAAGGTCATCCAGTTCGGCGGGACGTAGGCTCCGCCTGTGAGCGCAGCGTTGACGCCGTCTCGGGCGAACTGGCGCAGCGAAGTGGTGCCGCCGAGGTAGCGGACGGTGTAGACGTCCGCCCGGTGCGACGCGAGCTCGGTGAAGACGCTCTCGGGGAGGTAGACGGACTTCGACAGCACCATCACCGAGCCGAGCCTCGCCTGCATCACGCCTCCCGCGAGCGCGTCGGGGAAGTCGTCGCCCCTCGTCGCCGCGACGCCGTCCCATCCCAGCCCGTTCGCCGCCCCGAAGCGCGCGACGGCGAGCGCCGTGAGATAGCGATCGTCGCCGTAGAGGCGTTCGGGAGGCGACGCGAGCAGCGCCGTCAGGCTCGCCTCGACCGTCGCGCCGACGGCCTTGTCGGAGCCGAGGATCAGTCCGCGCGAGATCCCCAGCCGGCCGACGGCGTCCGCGGCCACGGTCGAGAGCCTCGAAGGCTCGACCAGCAGGATGGGCCAGCCCTTCTTCGCCGCGACGGGCGACGCGGCCATCGCGTCGGGGAAGGCCCGGCCGGTCGCGAAGAACGCCGTCCCGTCGTACGTCCCGCCGCCGCCGCGGATGGCTGCGATCGTCGCCGACGCGATCATCGCCGACGTCTCGAAGCGGTCGCGGCCTCCGAGCCGCGTCACAGTCAGCCCGTGCCCGTTGACGTCGAGGCCGCGGAGCGCGGTCTCGACCTCGGCGCTCACGGCCCTTTCCGACCCAAGGATGAACGCGTTGCGCGCGTCGAGCCGCAGCACCTCCGCCGTCAGCGACGGCGAGAGCGAGCCGGGCGCCGTCAGCAGCAGCGGGCCGCCGCAGGCTCCGGCGAGCGCCGAGCCGCCGAGCGCGTCGGGCCACTTCCACCCCGTCGCCAGCACGATCGTGCCGGCCTTCGCGGGGAAGGCGAGCTTCGACGCCTCGACCGCCGTCTCGACGCGCGTCTTGCCTTCCACCCGCACTACCGCGGGCGCCGTCGAGAGGCTCGACGCGAAGAGGCCGCCGAACGCGTCGAGCGGCGACGGCAGCCCTTCGGCGCCGGCTGCGGCCGGCGAGACGAGCAGGCAGAGCGCGAGCAGGACGAGACCGAGAACCAGACGGCGCCTCATGCGTACCTCCGATCGCAGGCACCAGAAGTATCGGCCGCTCCGAGTCCGCGGCTTAGGGGCGGCGCCGCAGCCGAGGGCGGGCGCAATCGGACGAGCGGTCGCCGAAGCTACACGTCCGCGGCCTCCAGCCGCGCGTAGACCTGCGGCCGCGAGGTCTGGTGCTCGGCCGTGTAGCGCTCCGTCTCGAGCAGCGCGTTGTAGCGCGCGGCCTTCGCTCGCAGCTGCGCCGCGAGATCCCTCACGACCGTCACCTGCGCGTTGTAGCGCGCCACCTCCGCCGCCGCAGCCGCGGGATCGGTCTCGGCTTGCAGCTCCTGGCGCATCCTCGCGAGCGATGCCTCGCGCGCCGACAGGTCCGCGGTGCCCTTCGCGACCTCGTCGGCGAGCTTCCGTTCGGCCGACTGGACCTCGCCCAGCCGGCGCTGGATGTAGAGGATCCGCTCGCCCGCGGCGTACGCGCGAGTCCCCGAGCCGATCCTGACCACGAGCGGCTGCGACGTCAGGCGCGCGCCGTCGTCGAGCTCCTCCGACGGCACGCCGACGAGCGAGGGCGTCGTCATCTCGACGTACGCGTAGCCCGTGTGCCGGTAGTCCAGGCCCGGAGCGCGGACCCCGAGCGCCACGTGCTTCTCGGGCGAGAAGACCAGGACCGCGACATCGTAGCCGTCGCGCGACAGCAACGCCGCGGCGAGCAGCGTCTTGTCGTCGCAGTCGCCGTAGCCGTCGCCGAACGTCTCGATCGGGAACTTCGGAGCGAGGTTGGCGGGGTCGGTCCGGTACTGCATCGACTGCGCCATCGACGTCACGAGCTCGACGTAGCGGTCGGAGTCCAGCCCCTTCTCGCGTCGCACCTGGCGCAGCGCGTCCAGGAGCGATGCGTAGAAGGCGTCCTGGTGCTTCTCCTCGACGAACGCCCGGTAGTAGCCGGCCACCCAGTCGGGCGGCCGCTTCCCGCCGAGGAAGATCGCGCTCTTCGCCGCGCCGGCGGCGCCGGCGTACGTGGCGCGATCGACGGGAACCTCGAGCCTGACGGTGACGTCCTCGAACGGGAACTCGCGCCGGACCTCCTGGGAGCCGGACGCGGCCCGGGACGGGACGATCGCCGGCTCGATGAC
Source organism: Actinomycetes bacterium (assembly GCA_021811025.1). Classification (GTDB taxonomy): domain Bacteria; phylum Actinomycetota; class Coriobacteriia; order Anaerosomatales; family JAJZPX01; genus JAJZPX01. The sequence continues at coordinate 296 of JAJZPX010000135.1, read as the reverse complement.
GCCGGTGAACGGAAGGGAGACCGGCAAGCGAGAGCAGCCTGCGGCGAGTAGCAGCGCCGCGAGTGAGAGCGCAAGGAGTGGCCGGGGACGGAAGCGCATGCTCGGGCTGAAGCACACGGGCTGCCAAGCGGCCCGCGCGGGGGAGCGCAACGCGCGCCTCACGCCTCCTTCAGCCTCTCGAACGCCGCCCTCATCTCGTCCGCCTGCCGCAGCCCCGCGAGCTCCGCGGCCTGCTCCTGGAATCCCTCGAGGGCGTTGAAGAGCCGGTCGAGCGGGTCGCGCGAGTACGTCGGCAC
>JAJZPX010000134.1 GCA_021811025.1 Actinomycetes bacterium | reverse complement strand
AAGCGCAGCTGGAGCGGTGCCGGGCGCTCCCGCTGCCTCCCGACGACCGCGACGCCATCCTCGGCGGCAACGCGGCGCGCCTGCTGGGCCTTCAGTAGATCAGCCCCACCTTCGTGTGGCACAGCAGGCAGATGTAGTCGGTGCCGTAGCCGCCCGTGTTGTAGGGCACGCGCAGCATCCGGGTGTAGCTGCTTCCGTGGGGGTCGTGGCACGTCGAGGTGCACGTGAGCGGGCCTCGCGCGAGGTAGTCGTAGTACCGCGGGCCGACCGGGTGGAAGTCGCCCGGGTGCGTGTATCCGGGATGGCAGCGGAGGCAGAGCTGGGGGCTGGCTGCGGTGAGTAGGGGCGCGCCGGGGGCGAGGTGCGGGCGGTGGCAGCGCGAGCACGCGAAGCCGCGGTGAGCGCTTCGGCCGAAGTGCGAGACGTCGCGTGCGTGGCAGCGCATGCACAGCGCATCGCCCGCGGCGACGGTGAGGCGGGCGTAGGCGGAGCCGTGCGCCTCGTGGCAGTCGGCGCAGCGCGACACGCGATGCGACGTCTCGCCGGCAGCTGCGTTCGCGTGTCCCGGCTGGAGTATCGGATCGGGGTTGCCGCTCGGCCGGCGTCCCCCGGGCACGCCGGGCACTTCGCTCGTCGGGACCTTCGGCGGTCGCTCGAGCGACCGGAACGGCGGGGGTGAACGCACTGGCTCCGCCGGGATCGTGTGGCACCGGCGGCAGAGCGCCGGATCGGCGGCGTGCAGCAACGGCGCGTCGAAGGAGCCGTGCGCCTCGTGGCACTTCGTGCAGTCGCCAACCGCGGCCGCCTCGTGTGCCACCGCCCGCGCGAGCTCGCCGCGCACGTTGCCGTGGCATCCGAGGCACAGCTCGCGCTGCAGCGCGGGCAGCAGGCCGCGGTGCGGCGTCGCGTGCGGGCGGTGGCAGTCGTCGCACAGCAGGCGCGACGGCACCGGGTGCCGGCTCGCTCGGACGAAGTCGGCGCGCACGGTCGCGTGGCAGCCGTAGCAGAGCTCGGGCTGCGGAGTGGCGAGCAGCGACGCGAACCGGGCGCTGTGCGGCCTGTGGCAGCCCGTGCACTGCCCGGCGTCGAATGGCTGGTGCTGCACGGCTTCTCTCGTGAGGGCGGCCGTCTGCCGGTGGCAGCCGAAGCACAGCGGCTTCTGAGCCGAGACGAGCAGCCCGCGGTCGGCGGACGCGTGCGGTTCGTGGCAGGTCAGACAGCGTAGGCGCCCGAACGGCTCGTGGACCTCGGCCGCGACGAGCTCCGGGCCGATTTGGTGACACGCGGCGCACATGTCGGACACCTTCGCTCGCAGGAGCGGGCGGTTGTCGCTCGCATGAGGGTCGTGGCACGAGGTGCACCTGCCGTTCGCGAACGGCTTGTGCTGGAACTCCCTCAATCGCTCGGGCGCCAGGCGCCCGTGGCACGTCCAGCAGAGCTCCTGTTGCGACGCGGTCAGCAGCGACGAACCGCCCTTCGCGAGCGATGGCGTCCCGGGGGAGGACTGAGGCTTCGCGAGGTGCAGCGACGACAGCAGCTCCCAGAGCGCTCGCAGGCTGAGTTGCTCGAGCCACACCTGCAGCCAGCGCGGTCCGAGGTCCGACGGACGAAAGACCGGCGTCTGCTCGTACCCGTGGGAGGTGTGGCACGACGAGCAGTGGTTCTTGAGGAACGGCTGGTGAATCGAGGCCTGCTTCAGCTGCGGGATCAGATCCGCGTGACAGCGCAGGCACTCGATGTTCCGCATGATGAACGCACGCTGCTCCGGCGGCCGGACGAGCAGCAGGTCGAGTACGAGCAGCGCGAGTATCGTCGCGACGACCGCGCCCAGGGCCAGCCACGACACCAGCCGACGCCTGCGCTTCGGCTCGGTCGGGTCGACCCCCTCGGTCTCGCGCTGTGCCAAGCCCGCGCGCCCCCTCGTCCAACGGACACAGCCACTCGCGGGGACGTTTCTTCCCCTTGCGGCAGACGGGGAGGCGCGCGGACGGACGTGCGGCTACTTCACCTTCATTCTCTCGAGGTTGCGGTTGAGCTCGTTGTAGAGCTGCTGCGCGTTGTTCGGGAACGGCCGGTTCTGCCGCTCCATCTGCTGTGCGTCCTGAACGAGTGGCTGGATCAGGTTGTCGTTGATGCCCTCCGCCCTGCCTTGCCGCGACTCCAGGGCGTTCCGCAACGAGCTCCAGCTCCGCTTCGCTCCCATCTGTCCCCACAACTGCTGGACGTCGTCCATCGGCATGTGCGCCATCTCGCCCTCCTCCGATCGCCACTGTCGGACGCCCATGTATGCTCGAAAGCGGGCAGCTCTCAACGGCCGACCGACGCTTGCAGCACGTACAGCAGGTAGTACACGGCGATCCCGGTGACGGCGGACAGCAGGTAGCACCATGCGGAGACCACCCCGATTCGCGTGTGCCTCGGCAGGTAGTCCGCGCTCAGGGCGTAGCTTCGCTCGCGCGCGCCCCGGGCGCCCTTGCGGATCGCCTGCACGCTCACGAAGACGCCCAGGATGAAGGCCACGGTCGAGACGAGCGAGTGCACGATCACGACCGGCAGGTACAGCGCGAAGTAGAGCATCCCGTGGGACGAGAAGGTCGCGGCCGGGTCGACCGACCGGTGCACCATGTAGAGCACGAAGAACGCGAGGAAGACGGCGGTGCTCGCCAGCATGGTCCAGTGGTGCGGCCAGCCGCGGTGCTTGCGCCCAAACCTCAAGCCGACGAGCACGATCGCGACGATGGCGAATTCGAGGACGAGGCTGATGTCCGAGAGCAGGGTGCCCCTCGTGCCGAGGAATCCGTGCATGACGACCTCCTTCGCGAGGCTGACGTGCAGGTTGCGCGCCAAGACGAACGGTAGCATGGGCCCGAACAGGTGTACGATAGCCGTGATGAGGACGGGGACCGCGACACTCCCGCTGCACGGCGGCAAGGCGCCCGCGTGGCTCTTCCAGCGCATGCGCCTGCTCGCCCGCGAGGTAACGCTCGTCGTGGTCTCCGAGTTCGGGCCGGACGAGATGCTGCGGCGCCTGTCGGACCCCGCGTGGTTCCAGGCGTTCGGCTGCGTGCTCGGCTTCGACTGGCACTCGAGCGGCGTCACCACCACCGTCTGCGGCGCCCTCAAGGACGGCCTCGCGGGCCTGGAGCACGAGAGCGGGCTCGTGTTCGCGGGCGGCAAGGGCGGCACGTCGCGCAAGACGCCGGCGGAGCTCCGCGAGGCGGGCGAGCGCGTGCTGCGCACGGACCCGGAGCCGCTCGTGTACGCGAGCAGGATGGCGGCGAAGGTCGACTCGTCCGGACTGCAGGACGGCTACCAGATCTACCACCACACGTTCGTGACGACTCTCGACGGCCGGTGGGCGGTCGTGCAGCAGGGCATGCGCGACACCGATCGCACCGCCCGGCGCTACCACTGGCTCGGCGAGGGCGTCGGCGACTTCGTCGTCGAGCCGCATGCGGCGGTGACCGCTGAGGCGAGAGCGTCGGCCGAAGTGCTCAACCTGGTCGCGGGCGAGAGCGCGGGAGCGCGCGACGTGGTCGCGGAGCTCGCGCGCATGGCCTCCGAGCGCATCGGGGCCGAGCTCGCGCGCCTGAAGTCGCTGGAGCTGCCGCGGCATCACGAGGTTCGCCTCGCCGACATCCGCCCTGAGAACCTCGCGAAGGCGTTCCTCGCGACGTATGAGAGCCAGCCGGCCGGCTTCGAGGAGCTGCTGGCGACGCCGGGGGTGGGGCCGAAGACCGTGCGAGCCCTCACGCTGATCTCGGAGCTGGTGTACGACACGCCCGCGTCGCGCCGCGATCCCGCGGTCTTCAGCTACGCGCACGGCGGGAAGGACGGCCACCCGTACCCTGTCGACCGCGCGACGTACGACCGGGACATCGGCATTCTCCACGAGGCGCTCCGGCAGGCGAAGGTCGGCCGGAGCGAGAAGCTCGAGGCGTTCCGGCGTCTCGCCGCGCTGGAGCGCGTCGCCGGGTAGAGGGGAGCATGGACCTCCAGACGCTCGGGAAGCTGCTCATCGTGCCCACGCTGCTGCTGAACCTGCTGTTCAGGCTGTTCAAGTAGGGTTTCGGGTCGACGAACTGCCACCCGCCCCTCAGCCTGCCCTAGCCTCCTCGCCGCGCGTCCTCCCGCGCGTTCGAGGGAGAGTAGGCCCGCTACGTGCTATTGTGTCGGCGTCGCTAGGAGGTGCACATGGACGACTGGGCTGACGACTACGAGAACGAGACGCGGATGTCGAGGCGCACGGCCGCGAAGGCCAAACGGACCTCCGGCGGGCTGGGCCGCGACGAGCGCTTCGTCATCACGCTGGCGGCGACCGCCGCGCTCATGCTCGTCATCGGCGGCGCCGTCGGGTTCGCGCTCGGCCGGGCGACCAGCCGGCCTTCCGCGCCCGCAGCCGTCGCGACAACCACGCCTGAGCCGACCACGACGCCCGCGAGCGACGCGACCGTCTCGGCCGAGGTGGCCGTGCCGATCGAGCCGCCGCCGGCTCCCGCGGCCGAGCCCACCGTCTCGGCCGAGCCGCTCAAGACGCCGAGGCAGCTCGCGCCGGACGACGGCGACTACATCAACGCGGACAGGGTGACGCTGAAGTGGTCGTCCGTGACCGATCCGACCGGACGGCCGGTGACGTACGCGTTCGAGATCCAGACGCGCGTCAACGGCACGTACACCGACGCGCAGGTGATCGACGGCCTCACGAAGACGAGCTACAGCGCGCGGGTGCTGGCGGGCCGGCGGCGCTGGCGCGTGTGGGCGGTGGACGCCGACGGCAAGGCGAGCCCGAAAAGCGACTGGAGCTACTACCAGCACACGGCGACGTCGTCGTCGAGCAAGCCTGCTTCGAGCACGGCGACCACCGGCACGCACTGAGGTCGCTCGGGCGCCGGCTTCGCTGGACACCGCCGTCGCGGGTAGATAGAATCTCCCTCGCTTGTCGCGCACGGGGTGTTAGCTCAGTTGGTTAGAGCGCTGGCCTGTCAAGCCAGAGGTCGCGGGTTCGAGTCCCGTACATCCCGCCATGAGAAACACGAGGTCGGCCCGGTCATTCTCGATCGAGCCGACCTTCTTCATTAGCTCGACGGTTCCGATTCCTACGGTATTCCTGAGAAGTAGCGGTCACGGCGACTGCCCAGAGGCAGCCGTCGGTCTAGGAAGCGGCCGACGATTGGTCGGCTGCGTATTCCGCTCGAAGTCGAACACCATTCCGGTGGAAGTCGAACGCTGTAACGCCGCAAGCCGAACACTGTAACGGTCGAAGCCGAACGGCTTTCTGGGCTCAGCAACAGTGATCGTCCAGTCGCCAGAACCGGTCGCCTCGAACGAGCACTGGCTGCTAGGCACCCGTGCGGTGCTACGGAAGGTCAATGATCTCCTGTCGGCTCTCGAGCACGGCTACGCCGGTACAAAGGACTTCTACCAGCGACCAATCCACCAGGTAATCCGGCCCGAGCGGGAGTGCTGGATCCAGAACCCCCAGGCGGACGGGATTGGAACGGCACAAGATCGTTTCTGCCATGGCCTGCAAGGGAGGAAGCCTCGCCGGCACCGTCGAGATGGACGAGTCCTACGTCGGAGGCAAGAGGGCTGGTAGCGCGGGCAGGTGCAACTGGGCTCTCGCAAGCACCTGCAGTCCTACCTCGATGAGTTCTGCTACCGGCTCAATCGCCGTCACGCGGGAGGCGACCTGTTCCGGCGGCTGCTCAACCGCTGCTGCCGGTACTTCGGACCCGTAACCTACTCACAGATCAAGGGGCGGGCAGCCTGAGCTAGCGGGACTAGCATGTCTGATCGGATCGGCGGCATCATGTCACTTCGCTCCCATACAATGGGTTTACGTGTGTTAAACATACGAAGGGGAGCTCTTGAACCACAGCGAAGCCGTCAGCTTCATCTGGGGGCCGCATTGCTGGCGCGCCTACATCTCCAGCGAGCGCTTGACGGGTATTAACATCAGTATTAACATAGCGGA
>JAJZPX010000133.1 GCA_021811025.1 Actinomycetes bacterium | reverse complement strand
CACGGACCGCACGAGCTGCGGTTCCGGCCGCGCGAGGTCGACCCTCACGACGCGCCGGCCGTGCGCCGCGAGCGTCGCAAGATCGCCCGCGGCCTGTGCGCGCCAGAGCGCCGCGACGCTGTAGGGCTTCCCGGGGATCGCCAGGTCCTCCTCGGAGTGTGCGGTGATCATCAGGAACGCACCCTCGTCCGCGCCGCCCTTGTGCAGCTGTCCGGTGGAGTGCAGGTACCGCGGGCCCAGCTCGAAGCAGACCGCGCGACCGGTAGCGGCCTCGACCACGCGTCCCGCCTGTCGCAGCGGCTGCAGCAGGTCCTCGCGTTCCGGCAGGTACACGAGCATCGCGAGGTAGTCGCCGGCCTTCATCGAGTCGAGCAGCGGATCCAGCGCCTCGGCGAGCGCGGGGTGCGCAGCGGGCGTCTTCAGGGGGCCTCCGTAGGTAACCTCGATGTCTCCGTTCACGCTGAACGCCGGGGCGGGCGCGTGCTGCCGGCCCTCTATGATCGCGCTCGTGGCCTCCTTGGCCTCCGCGACGTTGGGCTGGTCGAACGGGTCGATGCCGAGCAGATGGCCGACGAGCGCCGTCGCCGTCTCCCAGCGCACGAACTCGCCGCCGATCTCGACGGGATCGGTGATGACGATCTCGTGGACGGGAGAGCCCTCGTCGCGCGCGACGTCCGCCCACGATGCGAGCTTGTCGTCGTCCTCGAACCTGAAGACGACGACCGCGCGATCGGCGCGGAACCCCGTAGGGATCTGCGGCGTCGTCTCGAGCACCGGGACTATCCCGGTGCCGTGCTTGCCCGTCGACTCGGCGATCAGCTGCTCGACCCACAGCCCGAACGGCCTCAGGCGGTCCGAGGTGGCGAGCGTCAGCTTGTCGCGGCCGGCTTCCCGCGCGTCGATCGCGAACGCCGCGAGCGCGGCACCCGGGTTTCCGCCGCCGGAGGCGCGGCACAGCGCCTCCATGCGCCGCGCCGACTCGACGAGCGCCGTCGTGTCGGCGCGCACGAGCTGCGCGGGAACGAGCCCGAACGGGGTGAGAGCGGAGTACCGCCCCCCGACGTCGGGCGGGGCGTGGAAGACGGTGCGGAAGCCCTCCTCGCGGGCGAGCCGGTCGAGCGGGCTGCCGGCGTCCGTGACCGCCAGGAAGTGACGCCCGGCGGGCTCGTCGACGACCCGCCCCTCCATCCACTCGCGGAACACGGCGTAGAGCGACAGCGGCTCGATCGTCGTGCCCGACTTGCTCGAGACGATCACCCACGTGCTGAGCCCCTCCAGCTGCTCGAGGACGTCCAGGACGACGGCGGGCGCGGTGGTGTCGAGGACGTGCAGCCGCGGATGCGCGGGCGCGTCCGCGAGGATTCGCGAGATCACGAGGGGCGCGAGCGAGCTTCCACCCATGCCGAGCAGCACGAAGTCGTCGACGAGGTTCTGCTCGGCGATCACGGCGAGATCGCGCGCCTCGGTCCCGACCGGGTCGGCTGCCGAGGCAAGGCCGAGCCACCCCAGCCACTGTCCCGCGCGGGCCTGCGCCTCGGGCTCGTCGGTGAACAGCGTGCCGTCCTTCGCCCACAATCGCCGGACCGCGTCCGCCGCTTCCAGCCGCTGCATCGCGTCCATGGGAGCTCCCCTTAAGTGGTCACCGTGCAGATATACTACCCCGCCTGATGACGGATGCCGTCAGGATCGGGCTCGTGTGCCCGTTCTCGCCGGCGGCGAGGACACGGGGCAGCATGAGGCTGAGCCGCGGTCGTTGCCGGCGGCCGCCGGGGGACGGGGGATACCGGAAGTACCACAGGCATGTTCAGTAGACCGAGCCACATGTTTAGTGTTATAAACATGGGATGCAGACGGCCGAACATATCCCGGCATTGCGATTCGCAGAGATCCTGTTCGGAACGCAGGCCCGAACTTCGATCATGCGTCTGCTGAGCGATGCTCTGCACCCCCTTACGGCCAGGCAGATCGCGCGACTGACAGGGACGACAGCGGCTACGGTCACTCACTCACTCGAGCCCCTCGTCCGGATGAGGATCGTGCTCCTGCGAGGGGCTGGGCGAGCCTATCAGTACACCCTCAACCGGGAGCACCTTCTGGTCGAGCAGGTCGTCACCCCGCTCTTCGAGGCAGAGCGCCAGTATTCCGCGGAGCTGGCCCGGGACCTGGTCGCTGCATTCCAGGACGTCGCCGAGTCGATCGTCATCTTCGGCAGCCTGGTACGCGGTGAGGCGAGGGCGGGCGATCTGGACGTCCTCGTCGTCGCGCGCCCTCAGCTCGTTGACGGGGCGCAGCAGAAGGCAGAGACCGAAGGTCAGCACTTCTTCAACCGCTTCGGCCTGCCGCTCGAGGTGACCGTGGCTACGGAAGACGGCGTCCGGCGTGGCTTGCCGTACCTCCTCGAAGCGGAGAGGGAAGGAGTGCTGCTCTGGGGCAAGCCGCTGGAAGAAGTGAAGGGACATGGCAGGCGGATTCAAGACACGGACTGCGACGGAGGCTGACGCGCGGGGCTTCATCGGCAAGGCGCGGCAGCTGCTCCTGAGCGCTCAGGCGAATCGAGATGCACGGAGATGGGATGCGGCGTCTGTCGATTCCGTACACGCCGTCATATCGGCGAATGACGCCGTGCTCGCGCTTCGGTCAGGCCTGAAGTGCGCAGAAGAAGACCATCGCAGGGCCGCGGACTTGCTGATCGCCGAGCTCGGCTCGCCCGCGAAGGAGGCGAGCTCGCACCTTCGCTTCGTGGTCGGGCGGAAACATGTGGTCGAGTATGAGGGGCGCCGCATCACCGAGAAGGAAGCGCTCGAAGTGCTGCAGCAAGCGGAGCGCTTCGTGAAGTGGGCGGAGAAGCAGCTTCCGGGGCTCTAGCAGATTCGAGGCAGCTGCTCGCCGACCAGCATGTCCATGATGCGCTTCGCGCCGAACCCGGTGGCGACGTACACCTTGCCCGCCGGGCCCTCGGCCACCTCGCCGACGATCTCCGCATCCTCCCCGTAAGGAGCTCGCCGCATCGCCTTGAGGGCCGCGTCCGCCTGCTCCGGCGGCACGACGGCCACCATCTTGCCCTCGTTCGCCACCTGGAAGACGTCGTAGCCCAGCATCTCGCACGCGCCGCGCACCTGGTCTCGCACGGGCACGGCGGTCTCATCGACGGTGATCGACACACCGGAGGCGGTCGCGAGCTCGTTCAGCGTCGAGCTCAGGCCTCCGCGCGTGGGGTCGCGGAAGCAGCGAACGTCCGGAGCAGCTTCGAGCACGGCCGCCGTGAGACGGTTGAGCGGCGCGGCGTCGCTTGTGATGTCGGTCGAGAAGGCGAGGCCCTCGCGCACGGAGATGACGGCGATCCCGTGGTCGCCGAGGGTGCCGGACAGCAGGACCTTGTCGCCGGGCCGGCAGTACCGGCCCGACAGGTCCACGCCGTCGCGGAGCACCCCGACGCCGGCCGTGTTGATGTAGATGCCGTCGCCGTGCCCGCGGTCGACCACCTTCGTGTCGCCGGTCACGATGCGCACGCCGGCCTCCTCGGCCGAGGCGGCCATCGTCTCGACGATGCGCCGCAGGTCCTCGACCGCGAGCCCCTCTTCCAGAACGAAGCCGACGGTGAGGTAGAGCGGCGTGGCGCCAGAGGTGGCGAGGTCGTTGACGGTGCCGCAGACCGCGAGGCGGCCGATGTCGCCGCCGGGGAAGAACACCGGCTGCACGACGTAGGTATCGGTCGAGACGGCGATGCGGCCGCCGGAGACGTCCAGCGACGCGGCGTCGTCCATCTTGAGCAGCGCGGGGTCCGTGAAGCGGCCCATGAAGACGTCCTCGATGAGCTCGCGCATCATCGTCCCACCGGAGCCGTGCGCGAGCAGGATGCGGTCGGCGCGCAATGTGACCTCCTAGGCGGTCTTGCCGTAGTCGGTGTAGCGGTAGTACGCCGCGCAGGAGCCCTCGCTGGAGACCATGCACGGGCCGATCGGGTGCTCAGGGGTGCAGCCGCGCCCGAAGAGCTTGCACTCGAACGGCAGCGTGATGCCGCGCAGCACTTCGCCGCACTGGCAGCCGGGAATGTCCTTCGGGGGCTCGGGAGTCACGGGCACGCGCCTGAGCGCGTCGAAGCGCGCGTACTCTTCGCGGATGCCGAGCCCGGTGCCGGGGATGACCCCGATGCCGCGCCACTCGGCGTCGACGGGTTCGAAGACCTGCTCGATCTTGGCCAGCGCCGTCCGGTTGCCCTCGGGCACTACTCCGCGCTTGTACGCGATCTCGACCGCCGCGCGGCCATCGGCCACCTGCTTGCTGAGCATCCACACGGCCTGCAGCACGTCGACCGGCTCGAAGCCGGCGACGACGCACGGGACGCCGTACTCCTCCGCCAGGAAGCGGTACGGCTCGGAGCCGATGATGACGGAGACGTGGCCGGGGAGGATGAACCCGGTTATCTGCACCTCGGGGTCGTTCACGAGCGCGCGGAGCGCCTCGGGCACGGTCTTGTGGACCGAGTGGACCGAGAAGTTGTCGAGGTCACGGCGCTCGGCCTCCTGGATCGCGGAGGCGATCGTCGGCGCGGTGGTCTCGAACCCGACGCCGAGGAAGATCACGTGCTTGTCCGAGTGCTCCTCGGCGACGGTGAGAGCGTCGAGCGGGGAGTAGACGACGCGGACGTCGCGTCCCGCTGCCTTCTCCTTCTGCAGCGAGCTGCGGGAGCCGGGGACCTTCATCATGTCGCCGAAGGTCGTGAGGATGACGTCGGGCTGCCGCCCGAGCTCGATCGCCGTGTCGATGTCGGGGTTGGCGGTGACGCACACCGGACAGCCGGGCCCGGAGAGAAGCGTGATCGTCCCCGGCATGACGTCGCGAAGGCCGTTGCGGGCGATGGCCACGGTGTGCGTGCCGCACACCTCCATGAACTTGACGGGCGTCTGCGCTGTGGCGCGAATCCCGTCGACGAGGTGCTTGGCGACGATCGGGTCGGCGAACCCAGTGGAGAGCTTCATGCCGCGTCACGCCTCCGCTTCGGCCTCGAGGATGTCGAGGTCCTTCAGCATCTGGAGGGTCTCCTCGGCCGCTTCCTCGTCGATCACCTGGATCGCGAAACCGGCGTGCACCAGGACGAAGTCGCCCACCTTCGCGTCGGGGACGAGGTCGAGGCTCGCGTGGCGCGACACGCCCATGATGTCCACCTCGGCCATGCTGTTCTCGTTGATCGTCTTCACTCGAGCGGGGATCGCGAGACACATATCGTGGGACGCCTCCTTGGGTTGGTTCCTCAGACCTCGTCACGTCTCGCCCAGGCGGCCACCGCCTGGCCGTAGCTGACGGCTCCGTCGTTCGTCGGCAGCCTCTTGTGAGTGAGCGGTCGCAGTCCTGCCGCCGTCAGACCCCGGACGGCCCCTGCGAGCACGAGGCGGTTCAGGAACACGCCGCCCGCGAGCGCTACGTCGGGGCTGCCGGTTTCCGCCGATGCGCCGCGGGCGACTCGTACTATAGCGCCGACCACAGCGCGGTGGAAGCGGGATGATATGGCAGGAGCGGGCACGCCGGCGGCCACGTCGTCGAGCAGCTCGCGGAGCACGGGCTCGGGGTCCACGACGACCGGTCCCGACCCGTTGAGGCGGAACTCGTAGCTGCCCCTCGCGTCCGGGTCCGCGATCGCCTCGAGCTCGATGGCGGCCTGCCCTTCGTAGTCCGCGTCGAGCCGCACTCCGAGGATCGCGGCCACGGCGTCGAACAGCCGCCCCATCGACGACGTGAGGGGCGAGTTGAGCCCTCTGTCGATCATCGTCAGCATCACGTCGCGCTCCCCCTCGGCGAGCCTCGCGAGGAGTCCCTCGGCTCCCGGATGGCCCAGCAACGAGCTGTCTATCCCTGCCAGCAATCCGAGTGCCATCCGTGCCGGCCGGCGGATCGCGGCAGCCCCTCCCGGCATGGGAACCTCCCGCAGGTGGGCGTAGCGGGTGAAGCCTCGCCAGTCCGCGAGGAGGAACTCGCCGCCCCAGATGCGG
>JAJZPX010000132.1 GCA_021811025.1 Actinomycetes bacterium | reverse complement strand
CCTCGCGGTCGATCGCCTCGATGGCGGCCACCTTGCGCTCCACGTCGCCCGCGTGGCCCTCCTCGTCCGGCGACTCGACGTGGACGACGACGAGGTCGTGGCCGTCGAGCGCGGCGAGCGCCCCCAGGGACTGCGCCACGTAGTCGTTGTCGGAGCCGTCGGTCACACCGGGGATGTCCAGGCGCTCGAGGCCGGTGAGCGTCGCGAGCCCGTTGAGGAGGTCGACTCCGGAGGTCATCGCCGCGCGAAGGCCGCGCACCTCGGAGAACGGCCTGAGCCCGCGAGGCGCGACCCCCGGCCAGAACGGCCAGATGTCGGTGGCGGGAAGCTCGCCCGCGGCGAGACGCGCCGCATTCTGCGGCAGCCCTGCGAGCACGTCGTGCGCGCGCGACATCAGCGACCCGAGCAGCAGCGAGCTCGGCAGGTACGGGGCGACCGCCCGGTCCGAGATGTCGTGCGGCGGGGTGTAGCGCTCGTCCATGAGATCGGGGTGGCCCTTCACGACGAGGATGTGCCGGTACGCCACTCCGGGATGGAACCGGAAGGTCCCGCTCCCGAGCTCCTCGCCGAGGGCCTCGACGATCGGGCGCGACTCGGCCGTCGTGATGTGCCCGCACGCGTACGACGCCATCACGCCGTCGAGGATGGTGACGAGGTTCATCCGCAGCGCGACCTCGTCCGGCGCGAGCGTGATGCCCATGCTGGCCGCCTCGATCGCCCCTCGGCCGACTCGGTCGACCACGGGATCGTAGCCGAGGATCGACGTGCACGCGGCCGCCGAGGACGGCTCCTCGCCGGGAGGGACGGTGACCGCGAGGCCGACGAGGCCGTCCGTCGCGAGAGCGTCCAGGTTCGGCGTGCGAGCGGCGGCGAGCGTCGTGCGCCCGTCGAGCGACTCCAGCGGCCATCCCGCGGCCCCGTCGAGGATCAGAACGACGTGCTTCACCGCACCCTCCTTCGCGCACACAAGCGTAGCAGACGCCCGGCGGGCGGGTACGAACGAGTCCTCGACACGGGAGGTGGCTGGTGGGCGCTCTGGCGGATCAGCTCAAGCAGGACCACGACGACATGCGGACGATAGTGGCCGTGCTGGCGGAGATGGCGAGCCGCTTCGACGAGGGCGAGCAGGTCCCCGCGGACGACCTTCGCGAGATCGTCGGCTACATGGACGTGTTCGTGAACAGGTGTCATCACGCCAAGGAGGAGCGCTTTCTCTTCCCGGCGCTCGAGGAGGCGGGGCTGCAGCGCATCGGCGGGCCGCTGGAGATCATGACGGCCGAGCACGAGCTCGAAGCCAACTTCCTCACCGGCATGAACGACGCCGTGGCACGCTACGCGAACGGCGACGGGCAGTCGGGCCAGGTCATCACGCAGTACGCCCGCGACTACGGCGCGCTGCTCACGCGCGACATGGAGCAGGAGGACCAGCTGATCTACCCGCTGGCCGAGCAGCAGCTGCCGGAGAGGCGCCAGGAGGAGATCCTGACGCAGTTCGAACAGGTCGAGCAGGAGGTCCTCGGGCCGAGCCGGCACGACGCGTACCACACGATGGCGCACGAGCTGGCGGAGCGCTACCTCAACTGAGAGCCGGCGCCCGTCGAGGCGCTACGGCAGGCTCGCCGGCGGGTGGCAGTTGGTGCAGAGGTCGTCGTACGCCTCGACCAGGAGGTTCGCGTTTACGGTCTCGTGCGGGAAGTCCTGGAACCGCGGGTTGTCGCCGGGCGTCGTGCCGTAGGCGGTCGTGATGGTGAACGTCGTCGCGGCCCCCGGCGTCCCCACATTGCGCGCATCCTCGTGACACTGCTGGCAGATCGGCAAGTGCCCGGCCTGTTGAGAGGTCCGGGGATACGGCATGACATACCCGAAGTTGCTCCACCCCATCGTGCCCATCGTGGTCGCGAGGGAACCGGACGCCGTGACGCAAGCGACGTTGTCGTAGACGAAGGGCGTCGTGGTGACGGCGAGGGAGTCGACCGGATGGTTGTGTACGACGCTGCCCGACAGCCGCCCGCGATGGCACGTGGCACACCAGTCGGATCCGTAAGCGGTGGCGGTCGCGACGGAGCCGGTGGGGCGCTGCTTGAGCAGCTTGTCGCTCGGAGGTCCGCCCGCGTCCATGCCGCGTTTCCTGTCACCCAGGAACGGCGCCACGCAGTTGTTGTCGTGCGGGCTGTGGCAGTCGGCGCACGACATCAGATGCGACTCGCCGGTGAAGGTCTCGGTGCGCGAACCGCCCGTGGAGGCATCACCGCCGGGGATTGCGTTCGTGGAATCGAAGCTATGCGAGGCGCCCACGGTCAGGCCCTGGGCGACGATGTTGCCGTACACTCCGCCGTGACCCGTCCCGTCGTGGCACGTCTGACACGTGTCCTGGACCGTGTTGGCGAAGAGCAACTTGAGCGAGCCTTCCGCGGCATGCAGCGTGTGGCACGACTTGCAGTCGTCGGTGGCCGACGTGTAGCCGCCATGCACGCCGTTGATCCAGGACGAGGGCTCGCTGGGCGCCTCCGACCCGTGGCACCACCAGCAGTCATCGGCGGCGATGGCGTCGTGGATGTTGTACGCGGAGGCAGGTACTGCGAGCAGCGCGAACACGACGACCGTCACGCCTGCGAGCACCGCCCCGCCCCTGAAGACCGCTCTCACCGCGTCCCCCCTCGCGATTTCAGCTGGGTTCAGGATACACTTTCCAGCCCCCGCTGGCTACTCCTGCGCCGCCCTGGCAGTCCCCGCCCCAGAGTCTACGCCTCGCCGGGGGCGCGTGATGGAGGCGGCACGCGCACGGCGTCAGCGGCTGGTGCGCGGCCGGCGAACCGGGCGGGGCCCTCTCCGGGAAGTGACACCGCATGCGATACCGCAGGTGACACCGCCGGTGACACCATGGCACCACATGCGACACCGCGGGTGACACCATGGGTGACACCGCGTTTCCAGCGAGGAGCAACCCGGGAGCGGCGCCCGCCTCCCCGTCTCTCGCCGCCCCTCTGCTACCATGGGCGCCATGATCCGCTACCTCGACACCCGCGGCCTCGACGGCTCCCGCCCGACGTTCACGGGGGTCGTCATGAAGGGCATCGCGAACGGCGGCGGGCTCTACGTCCCCGAGCGCCTGCCGGCGCTGTCGCTCGACGAGATCCTGCAGCTCGCGGACCTGCCGTACGCGCAGCGCGCGGCCCAGGTCTTCCGGCGCTTCGAGACCGACGTGCCGCCGTCGCGCGTCGAGGAGCTGACCGCGCAGGCGTACGGCGAGCAGTGGGACGACGCGCGCATCGCGCCGACGCGCGAGGTCGCGCCGGACATGCACGTGCTCGAGCTGTGGCACGGCCCGACCTCGGCGTTCAAGGACATGGCGCTGCAGTGCATGCCGCTGTTCTTCTCCGAGGCGATCTCGATGCGGCGCGGCGCGGGCGAGGAGGTCGACGACTACCTCATCCTGGTCGCCACCTCGGGCGACACCGGCAAGGCGGCGCTCGAGGGCTTCGCCGACCGGCCGAACACGCGGATCGTCGTCTTCTATCCGGCCGAGGGCGTCTCCGACATCCAGCGCAAGCAGATGGTGACGCAGCACGGCGACAACGTCGGCGTGTTCGGCGTGCGCGGCAACTTCGACGACTGCCAGAACGCGGTGAAGGCGGTGTTCGGCGACCCCGATTTCAACGCGGAGCTGCACCGCGAGCACGGCCTCAAGCTGTCGAGCGCGAACAGCATCAACTGGGGCCGGCTGCTGCCGCAGATCGTGTATTACGTGAGCGCGTACGCGGACATGGTGCGCCAGGGCGGCGTGCGCGCGGGCGAGCCGATGGACGTGTGCGTGCCGACCGGCAACTTCGGCAACATCCTCGGCGCGTACTACGCGCGCGAGCTGGGGACGCCGATCGGGCGGCTGCTGTGCGCGAGCAACGAGAACAAGGTGCTGACCGACTTCATCGCGTCGGGCGTCTACGACATCTCCGGGCGCGAGTTCGTCACGACGCCGAGCCCCAGCATGGACATCCTCATCTCGAGTAACCTCGAGAGGCTGCTGCACGAGCTCGTCGGCGACACCGAGACGGTGGCCGAGTGGATGCGCTCGCTGCGGTCGGAAGGCGTGTTCCGAGTGGACCGCGACACCTTCGCCCAGGTCCGCGAGCTGCTCTCGGGCGACTTCGTCACGAACGACGAGTCGCTCGAAACGATCCGTCGCGTGTGGCGCGAGCACGGCTACCTGCTCGACCCGCACACGGCGGTGTCGTGGGAGGTGGCCGAGCGCCTGCGCGGCGACGACCCGGTGCTGGTCGTCTCGACCGCGCACTGGGCGAAGTTCGGCGCGAGCGTCTATCGCGCGCTGACCGACATCCCCTATGCCGCGCCGCTGCCGGACGACGAGCGCGGCCTCACGGACGTCGAGCTGCTCGCCGAGGTGCAGGCGCTCGCGCCCGAGGGCGCGTGCGTGCCCGAAGCGCTCGCGGTGCTCGACGAGGCGCGCGTGCGGTTCCCGGGCGTGGTGGATGCCGGGCGCGAGGGTGTGGAGCAAGCGGTCAGGCAGTGGCTGGGGTAGATGCAACGCGCCGGCTACTGCTCGGGGTGCGAGCGCAACATCTGGCTCGACGAGGCCGGGCGGTGTCCCGCCGGTCACCCCGCCGAATGCGTCTCCGGCGTCTACCAGGTGCCGGAGGCTGCGTCACAGATCGCGGGTCCGAAGACACCGAAGTGGCTGGTCCCGCTACTCGTCGCGGTGATCGTGGTCCTGCTCGGTGCGACGGCGACCATGGCTGTGATGCTGGCTCGCTCCTCCAGCCGCACGCCGGGCGCTGCAGCGCTCAAGCCGGCCGCGCCGAAGCGCAATCCGCCGCAGCGCTTCGACCGGAGCAGTTGGGCCGTCCTCGACGCCGACCCCAATGCCTATCCTGGTTCGACCTTCGACGTCTACGCGCTCGTGGAAGCGGACCCCGTGCACGACCAGGGATCCACCGTCGTCGACATCATCGTCGACCCGCAGAACGACCAGTGGCCGGCGCTCATTCGCCTTCCGAAGGGCGCGCCGTCGATCAAGCGTGGTGACGGACTGCACGTCACCGGCAAGGTGTTCGGAGAGTACGACTACAAGGACGGCTCCGGTCGGCAGCAGAGCATACTGACTCTCGATGCCACTTCGGCCGTCGTCGTCGACGTTCGGAAGCCGCTGCGCGTGATCCAGAACGTCGACAGCCAGTCGCAGCACGGGGTGAAGGTAAAGATCACGCGTGTCGAATACGGTTTCGACTCGACGCGCGTGTTCGTGACCGTCGAGAACCACGCCACATTCGCGGTCGGCTTCTACGCCGAGGACCACCATCTCGAGCAGGCGAACGTCACGCTCAACGTGCACGACGACGAGAAGGGCTACCCGCAGGTGAGTGAGAGCATCCCGCCGGGCAAGACGTCGTCGGGAGTGCTCGTGTTCGATCCCATCCCGCCTGAGAAGGAAGCATCCGTCGTCATCTCGCCGTTCAACGACACCGACGACTCCGTCTCGTTCGAGGACATGACGTTCGCGCTGCCTGCGGGAGCCGTGACCTCAACGGGCAGCGCCGGCAACGGAGGCTCAGCGGAGTCGACGTACTAGCTGCGGCTCGCGATCCGACGCGTCTGGCGCGACCACCGCTACCAGCTAATCCTCGCGTGCGCTGAGGCCATAGGCCTCAGCGCACCACACCACCTCGAGGTCGCGCATCGGCAGCTCGAAGATGCCCACAGCGAAGCCCTCCGGCCCCAGAAACTCCACGCTGCACGCTTCGTCGTACGCGGCAACGACCGTGCCTTGCGCTCCCGCGACCAAACCACACGGCTGATCCGCCGTCACCTCGAGGTTGGGTCGATCCGGATTCGGATTGAGCAACGAAGTGAGCTGGTAGCGGCGACCGTCACTTGCTGGCGGTCTTCGCATCGAGATCCAACTCATCGTAGGCGGCGAATGCGGCTTCGAGGTTGTAGGTAGCTTCCTGGGTCTTCTGATAGACGAGCAGCACATCGTGGTTGTTCGGCAGCTGCC
>JAJZPX010000131.1 GCA_021811025.1 Actinomycetes bacterium | reverse complement strand
TACATGCGGACTTCGTCCGGGTCGACCTTCTCGACCGAGGACAGGTCCCTTCCGACGATCGCGCCGCGCGGGAGAACGCGGTTGTACGGGTCCTGCGTCTTGTCGTCGAACAGCCCCCACGCCAGGTAGTTGCCCACGCCCTGCCCCACCTTGGCGAGGTCGATGTAGAACGGCGCGATGGCGAGCAGGTCGGGGATCATGACGCCGTCGATGAACGACTTCACCACCGACATCTGGCCGATGTAGTACTGGATCTCCTCGATGGACGGCAGCCCCTGCATCCCTCCGGGCGTGTAGTTCATGACCATCGGGAACTTGCCGCCCATGTACGCCTGCGCGTCGTTCGCGACCTGCTGGTTCTCGATGGCGGCGAGGTAGTGCGCCGTGAGCTCGAGATCGAGCTCGGCCGGCAGCTTGTAGCCGGGGTTATCCCACCACATCTTGGCGAACGGCCCGAGCTGTCCCGAGGCGACGAACGTCTTGAGCGTCGCCTGGAGGTCCTTCAGCGCCTGCGTCGTCGGCTTCGCATTGAGCGCGTTGGGCACGTTGACGTAGTCGAACGCGTTGAGCACGTAGAACCACAGCGTGTGGTCGTAGCCCATGTGCGTGGCTTCCATCATGTTCCGGATGATCCTGGCGTTGTCCGGGACGGTCTTGATCCCCAGCGCGTGCTCCGTCGCGAGCACGGATGTGTGCGCGTGGGGCGTCGGAC
Organism: Actinomycetes bacterium; assembly: GCA_021811025.1. GTDB lineage: Bacteria > Actinomycetota > Coriobacteriia > Anaerosomatales > JAJZPX01 > JAJZPX01. The sequence goes on along the minus strand of JAJZPX010000131.1, from coordinate 5,318 downwards.
AGACGCCGCAGATGCGCTGAGCGAACTGCCAGAGGTCGCGGGGATCGCGGTTCTTCATGAAGATCTCGAACCCGCGGAACATGGTGGCCGTGTTCCACGCGTCGACGATCTTGCCGTTCTCGACGACGCACGTGATCCTCAGGTGACCCTCGATCCGGGTGATCGGGTCGACCACGACCTTCTTCTGCCCGGCGGACAGCTTGGTGATCGTAGGTGTCGCTCCGGGAGTGGCGGTCGCCGAGGGAGCGCTCGTGCTCGGCGTGGTGCTCGTGCTCGGCGTCGACGGGGTCGGCGTCGTTGTGGCCATGACCTACCTCCTCTCGCTCTCCGACGCGGGCGGCGGCTCGCGATGCCCGAACCTCCCCGTCGCTGCTGACGCGACTGCGTGGACGCCGATGCCTACGACCGCGGCCGCGCCGATGACCTCACCGATCGTCTGCGCCGGGAACGGGCCGATGCCCGGCAGCTGCTGCGTGAACGGCGTCAGCTCGTCCCAGAACTTCGGCTCCGAGCACCCGATGCACGGAGCGTTGTGGACGCACCAGCTCACGTGGCCGTTCCACATCGTGTTGCCGCACGGCGCGTAGGTCACCGGCCCCTTGCACCCCAGCTTGTAGAGGCAGTAGGCCTCGCTGATGTTGGGATCGTTGTAGCTCTCCGCGAACTCCCCGGCTTCGAAGTGGCCGCGCCGGAAGCAGCTGTCGTGGATCGTGGTGCCGTACAGGAACAGCGGCCGTCCGATCGAATCGAGCGGCGGCACCTTCCCCGTGACGAGCACGTAGCTCAGCGCCGCGATCAGGTCCTCCCCGTTCCCGGGACAGCGTGCGATGTTGATGACGACGGGGTTCGCGACGCCGTTCGCCTTGAGGAAGTCGGAGACCCCGACGGCACCCGTCGGGTTCGGGTTCGCCGCCTGGATGTTGCCGTAGCACGAGCAGCTGCCGATGCAAATGGTCGCCGCGGCCTTCGGGTACGTCGCCTTCGTGATCTCTCCCGCGGTCTTGCCCGCCACCGCCATCGCCTCGGGGATCTTCGTCGGTATCGCGCCCTCGACGACCCAGTAGAAACCGCCCTTGTCCACGATGTCCTTGAACTGGGCGTCGGCCGCGTCGCCTGCGGCGGCCATCACGTTCTCCTGGTAGTCGAGCGAGATCTGCTGGAGGATCAGGTTGGCCACCTGAGGGGTGCGGCTTTGCAGTAGGCTTATCGCGCAGCCCGTGCACTCCTGGAACGAGGACCACACCACCGAGGGCCGCTTCGCCATCGCCTCGAGCGCCTCGGCCACCCGGGTGGTGCCGGCAGACCCGAGGCCGATGAGAACGGCGATGCCGCCGCAGAACTTCAGGAAATCCCTCCTCGTCACACCTCGGAAGACGGACATCTCCTCTTGGGGCATGCCTCCCACCTCCATCACCAGTGCCTCTCCCCGCGGAGGCGCAGCGGCTCGCACGACGCGAGCTGGTCTTCGCTGGCTGCTTTACCCTTCCAGCTTCTCGGCTACACAGTCAGCCGTGCAGCACTCCCCCTGTCAGCCAGCTTCGTTCGGCGCCCGGCGCGAGGCTGCTCCCTCGCGTGGCATCGGCCTTGCACCCCGTCCCGGGACCGTTTCCGAAGGGGCTGTAATCGCCTGGGAAGAGGGACTGATGGTTCGGCGATGCACGGTAGCCGTGGGGAAGCAGTGGCGCGACTACAAGCGAGCGATGTCGGGGTTCACCAGCAACGCGAGCAAGTACCTTCGATCCGGCTTCCTGCAGGGCGTGGGCGGCGGGATGCTCGCAACCGTCTTCGGGATCTACATCAAGACCGCGGGCATGAGCGAGTCCGTCGTCGGCACGGTCGAGGGGGCGGTGGCGTTCACCGCCGCGGTTGTGTGTCTGATCGGACCGCCGCTGGTGGCGTCCGTCGGCTACCGGACGCTGATGGTCGCCGCGATCTCGCTCATCGTGCTGTCGCGTCTCGGCCAGGCCGCGTTCCCGGTCGCGGGCGTGGTGGTGGGTCTCGCGCTCGCGTTCGGCCTCGGCGACGGCTTCATGCGCGCTATCGGCTCCGCCTTCATGTCGGAGAACTCGAGCAAGGGGGAGCGCACGCACCTGTTCTCGACGGAGTTCGTCATCCGCGTGCTCGCCGGGTTCCTCGGCGGCGTGCTGGGAGGCGCGATCCCGTGGGCGCTCATGCGCTTCCACGTGAGCGAGGTGCACAGCTACCAGTGGACGCTCGTGCTCGGCACGCTCGTGGTGGGCTCCGGCATACTGCCTATGCTCGGGTTGCGCGACAAGCGCGACCTTGCGGACGAGCGCTTCGTCGCCAAGACGTTCCGCGACGCGTACGTGGACGCGATCAAGCACTTCAGCAGCTGGAAGCACACGGCCAAGCTCATCGGCCCGCAGATGTTCATCTCGCTCGGCGGGGGGATGGTCATCCCGTTCATCCCGCTGTACCTCAAGCACCAGCTCGGCATCGACATAGGCGCCATCGGCATCATCCAGGGCCTCGCGTCGGTCGTGCTCGGGTTCGCCGCGTTCGGCACGCCGGTGATCGCGCGCAAGCTCGGGCTCGTCCGCGGCGCCGCGCTGATGCAGGGCCTGTCGGTGCCGTTTCTCGCGCTAGTGCCGTTCGCCGGCTCGATCTGGATCGCGGTCATGCTGCTGTGGAGCCGCGGCGCGGTGATGAACGTGGCCGGCCCGATGTACAACCAGTTCTCGATGGAGGGCGTGCCCGACCGCGAGAAGCCCGTGGTAGCCGGGTTCATGTTCTTCGCGCTGAACATGGCGTGGATGGTGGGCTCGGTCACCGGCGGTCATCTCATGACCTTCAGCTACACGATGCCGTACACGATCGCCGTGTTCCTCTACCTCGCCGGCGCCGGCCTCACGTACCTCACGTGGCGGCGCAACGACCACACCGTGGGCGTGCCGCAGCTGGAGCCCGAGGAGGAGCTGGCGACGGCGTGACCGCCGCCGACCGCGTACAAGTGGTGCCTCTCACGGCGTACTTGGACATCGAGCCTCGCGGGCGCATTCGTCCTTGCGGCCTGTTCCTAACAAGGAGATGGTCATGACCGCGTGCGGGCGGCCCTCCATGGCGAACGACAGGAACCGGAACGGCAACAGTGCCGCGGCTTGAACCACCCGTCTGAGGGCGCGCCGCCCGCTCCTCACAAGACCGTCACGGCGGAAGTCGATGGACCGCCGCATCCCTGTGACCGTCACTGCAGAGAACCCGGCGTCCGTGAGCACTTGGTGCAGGCTCTCGCGCGTGTAGCCGAGCTCGTGAGTGAAGTCGTAGTAGCGGTTGCCAACCGCAAGCGGGTAGTCCATGTTCGGCACCTTCAGCAGCAGGGTGCCACCCTCGGCGAGCGACCCTCGAATCACCCGGAGCAGGTTCACCGCGTGTGTCTTGGGGATATGCTCGAACACGTCGAGCATGACGACGAGATCGAACTCCGCGGGATGCGCCGCAAGGAACTCCTCGCTGGATCCGACCAGCTGGACTCTGTCCCCAAGATAGTCCTTGGCGACGTCGATCTGAGAAGGGCTGACGTCGATCCCGCGAACGTTGGCGTACCCCTGCTCGAGCAAGTACAGGACGAAGTGGCCCCAGCCGCATCCGATATCGAGAACCCGGGCTTCACGATCCTCCGGAACGAGTCCGCCCAAGAACGCCTGGCAGGAGATGCCGAACCCCTCCATCGCCGCCTGGGTGGGTCTGGTGTTCGCTTGCGCATAGGTCTCGGCGTACCGTTCGTCGAGGACATCGTCCGTGATGACCCCACGATCTGACTCGATCATCCTGCGCCTCTCCTCTGCTCCGCCCCCGGACTCGCGGGCATGCCTGCAAGGTGCCTTACCGAGCTCCTGGCCTTCCGCCGACGCCAGACCGGCCTGAACGCCAAGTACAGCCGGTACTCGACGGGCAACCGGTAGAAGCCGCGCCGGAGGCGCATCGCGCTCAGCCTTCTCGCTGCCTCGACAACGATCCGTCCCACGACCGAGCGCCTTCGCGCGCTCGCCGCGCATCGAGTCAGGTAGAAAGCGCGAACGGCGAGCGCCCTCGGCCTTGTGACCCAGGGGAGCGTGTCGGCGGAGAAGTACCCCTCCTCGGCCGAGGCTCTCCTCGCCCATCCCTCCAAGTCGCTCGGCTCTTCCAGGCCGTAGCGGGAGACCGCAGTGCGGTACAGCTCGGAGCCGGGATACGGCCGGAAGAGCTGAGGGCCGATGATCGTCGAACGAGGGCTTATCGAGAGCACTTCGGAGCACAACCGGAACGTCGCGTCGTACTCGACCGGATGCTCTCCCGGCAGGCCGACCATGAAGGAGAACGCGCCCGAGATCCCGGCCGCGTGGAGGGCTCGGGCGGCGCCCTTGACCTCGTCCACCTTGACGCCCTTCCGGATCATGTCCAGCACGCGCTGCGAGCCGCTCTCCGCGCCGATCCCAAGGCGAGTCAGACCCGACCTCCGAAGTCGCGCAAGCAGGGCGTCATTCAGGCGGCCCGGGCGAAAGTCGCTGGCCCGAGCGTTGGTGTCCCACGTGAACGTGAGTCCGCTCGCCGCCTTCAGCTCGACGAACTCGCGAACGCGGGCCTCGTCTCCGAAGAAGTGCTCGTCGACGAACGTGAAGTCCTCGATCCCGTACCGCTCGACAAGGCCGCGGCTTTCCACAACGATCGCGTTCGCCGGCTTGACCCTGTACGGTCGCCGAAGCAGCGCGTTCATGCAGAACGCGCATCTGAAGCGGCATCCGAGCCCGGTCAACAGCGGCAGCGAGCGGGCCGGACCGTGCTCGGGGCCGAATCGCGAAACCGGCTGGCGGATGTAGCGCTCGGGCTCCACTATCTCGTATCGGAGCGGGGGAAGACCGCCGAAGTCGAGCCGGGTACCCTCCTCGGTTCGAACGACCCCGTCCCGTGTCGAGTAGGCAATCCCACGGACGCCGGAAAGCTCTCCGCCTTCCGCGAATGCCTCCGCCAGATCGGCGGCCGCCCGCTCACCTTCGTCGATCACGCTAACGTCTACCGCGCTGTGTGCGGCGGTCTGTTCGGGAAACAGCGTCGGGTGGAAGCCGCCCCATACGACCGGGAGCGACGGCCGCGCGCGCTTGATCGCCGAGGAGAGCTCGAGCGCGAACCGCACCTGCGAGCTCATCACCGACATCCCGACGTACAGGCAGTCGGGGGCGAGGGCGGCCTCCACAACTCGCCTGACGTAGTCCGCCTCGAAGGAGCAGTCGACGAACCGGGACTCGAAGCCTCGCTCCGCGAGCACCGTCCCTACGACGAGCAGGCCCATCGGGAGCGAATGGTACGCGTGCGCCGACCGG
>JAJZPX010000130.1 GCA_021811025.1 Actinomycetes bacterium | reverse complement strand
CGGAGGCGGGCACCTCGGCCGAGGTGCTCCATCGCTGGGAAGAGATCAAGCGCGAGGAGAAGCCGGGCGAGAGCGTGCTGGCGAGCGTGCCCAAGGCGCTGCCGGCGCTTCTGCGCGCGCAGAAGATCAGCAGGAAGGCCGCCGCCACCGGCTTCGACTGGGAGACGGTCGAGGACGTGTGGATGAAGGTGCACGAGGAGATCGACGAGCTCAAGGCGGCCGCGCCGGGGACGCAGGAGGCGGAAGACGAGGTGGGCGACGTGCTGTTCTCGGTCGTCAACGTCGCCCGTAAGCTCGGCGTCGACGCGGAGACGGCGCTCAGGGTGACGTGCGAACGGTTCACCGCCCGGTTCCGCCACATGGAAGAGGCGGCGCGGGAGTCGGGTAGGAACCTTGCCGACCTGGATATCGACGCCATGGAGGCTCTCTGGCAGCGCGCCAAGGCCGCGGAACGCGGACCGTAGGCCGCGTTCCGTGGGGCTGCATCCAGCAGACCACCTGAAGGCAGCAGCTGATGCAGCCCGCCGGTGGCCGGGGCGCCGCTAACCGAACAGCGACCAGCAGGGGAGAGAGGCATGAGCTACATCACGGACGTTCTCGGCCGCGAGGTGCTCGATTCGCGCGGCAATCCGACCGTCGAGGTCGAGGTCCTGCTCGACGACGGCGGTCACGGCATCGCCGCCGTGCCCTCCGGCGCGTCGACGGGGAAGTTCGAGGCCGTCGAGCTCCGCGACGGCGACTCGGAGCGCTACGGCGGCAAGGGCGTGCTCGGGGCGGTCGCGAACGTGAACGACATCATCGGGCCCGAGATCACGGGCATGGAGGCGACGGACCAGCGCGCCATAGATACCGCGATGCTCGTGCTCGACGAGACGTCGAACAAGGGCAAGCTCGGGGCGAACGCGATCCTCGGGACGTCCCTCGCCGTCGCGAAGGCGGCCGCCGAGTCGACCGAGCTCACGCTGTGGAGCTACCTCGGCGGGGTCAACGCGCACGTGCTGCCCGTGCCGATGATGAACATCCTCAACGGCGGCGCGCACGCGGACAACAACGTCGACCTGCAGGAATTCATGGTGATGCCGGTCGGCGCGCCCAGCTTCGCCGAGGGGCTGCGGTACTGCGCCGAGATCTACCACACCCTCAAGGCCGTGCTCAAGGGCAAGGGGCTGGGGACGGGCGTGGGCGACGAGGGCGGCTTCGCGCCCAACCTGAGCTCCAACACCGAGGCGCTCGAGGTCATCGCCGAGGCGGTCGAGAAGGCGGGCTACGCGCTCGGCCGCGACGTGTGGTTCGCGCTCGATCCCGCTGCCAGCGAGTTCTTCGAGGACGGCGTCTACAAGCTCGCCGGCGAGGGCCGGAAGCTCACGCGCGAGCAGATGGTGGAGTTCTGGGCGGACCTCGCCGAGCGCTACCCGATCGTCAGCATCGAGGACGGGATGGCCGAGGAGGACTGGGACGGCTGGAAGATGCTGACGGACGCCATCGGCGACCGGGTGCAGCTCGTCGGCGACGACCTCTTCGTCACGAACACGGAGCGCCTCGCGCGGGGCATCGAGCTGGGCGTCGCGAACTCCGTCCTCATCAAGCTCAACCAGATCGGCACGCTGACCGAGACGCTGGACTGCATCGAGATGGCGAAGCGCGCCGGGTATACGTGCGTGATCTCGCACCGTTCGGGCGAGACGTCGGACACCACGATCGCCGACGTGGCGGTGGCGACGAACGCCGGTCAGATCAAGACCGGCGCCCCGGCCCGCTCCGACCGCGTCGCGAAGTATAATCAGTTGCTGAGGATCGAGGAAGAGCTCGGCGATTCCGGCGACTTCGCGGGCACGCAGGCCTTCTACAACATCAGGAACCGCATGCTGTAGTCCGACAGGGGCGACGTGGAGGAGCAGCGGAAGCGACGTGAGCGCGCGTACCGCGACCTCGGGCGCGAGTTCGAGACGGCTGTCGCGCGCCGTGAGCGCCTCGCGAACAACTACGACATCGAGTTCGGGCAGGAGCGCGTCTTCCCCGAGCTCGTCGCGGCGATGCTCGAGCAGGTCCCCGAGGGAGCGAAGGTGCTCGAGGTCGGCGCCGCGACCGGCCTGCTGACGCGGCCGCTGCTCGAGCGGGCGTCGAGGCTCACCGCGATGGAGCCGTCGGCGGGTCTCCTGCGCCGCCTCGTGTCGAGCGACGTCGCGTCGGACTCCCGCCTCACGACGATGGCGGGCGTCGTCGAGGAGCTGCCGGCACGCGTGGCGTACGACGTCGCCGTCGTCACTTTCACGCCTCGCCGGGGCTACGCGCTCGTCCGGCTGCTGCACGAGCTGGCGATCCGCGTGTCCGACCGCGTCGTCATCCTGCTCGCCGTCGACGGGACGATGGACTGGGCGTACCTGTCGCGGAGCGCCGTGCTGCGCGGGTTCAACGTCGACATGAAGCTCATCCCGCGCCAGGACCGGCGGAACCCCGGCGTCGTGATGACCGTGAGCATCGCGAACTGGAAGCCGGCGAGCATCGTGGCCGACGAATGGGCGGTGGACGCTCGGGAGGTGCAGGTGCCGTATCCGGCCCCTCGCGGCGCGGCCACGCGCCTCGTCCGCTACTTCCTCTCTCGAGGCGACCGCGCGCTCGCGGTGACCACCGACCTGCGCGGCACGGACCGCCTCTACGGCAACTTGCGGACCGCGGCACACCGGCTCGGCGGCGAGGAGGTCAGCGTCCGGCGGCAGGGCGACGTCATCCAGCTCGTCCGAGTGCCGAAGGTCGACGCCGCCGGCCACGACGGGGACGAGCCCTTCAGCGAGTGACCGCACGGCGGAGGCGGGGTATCCCCTCCGTGACCCTTCGGCCGACGAAAGCGGGAGCGCAATGAGGCACACCAAGATCGTCGCCACCATCGGTCCGGCGAGCAACTCGGCCGAAGTCCTCGACGAGATGCTCGCCGCGGGCCTGGACGTCGCGAGGCTCAACGCGAGCCACGGCGAGGCCGCCACGCTCCAGCCGGCCCTCGACGCCGTCCGCGCAGCGGCGCAGCGCGCACGCCGCGAGGTAGCCGTGATGCTCGACCTCGGCGGGCCGAAGGTGCGCGTCGGCGAGATGCCCGACGGCGTCGTGCTGCAGCCGGGCGCGCGATTCGAGCTGCTCGGCCGCACGTGCACGGGCGACGCGGCGCACGCGTGCGTGTCGCACGACCTCGCGCCCGACCTGCACCCCGGCGACACCGTGCTCCTCAACGACGGCGCGATCGAGCTGGCCGTGCGCGAGATCGACGACGGGCGCGTGGTCACCGAGGTGGTCGTCGGCGGGCCGCTCACCAGCAACAAGGGCGTGAACGTGCCGGGCGTCACCCTGAGCCTCGAGACGATCACGGAGAAGGACCGCCGCGACCTCGCGTGGGGGCTCGAAGCAGGCGTCGACCTGGTGGCGCTGTCGTTCGTGCGTTCGGCGGAGGACGTCGTGCGCGTGCGCGAGCTGATGGGCGCGCGCGAGCTGCCGGTGGTCGCGAAGATCGAGAAGCACGAGGCGGTGGCGTGCATCGACGACATCGTCGCGGTGTCCGACGTCGTGATGGTCGCTCGCGGCGACCTGGGCGTGGAGACCTCGCCCGAGGCGGTCCCCGTGATCCAGAGGCGCCTCATCGGCGCTTGTCGCGAGCGCGGGCGGCCGGTCATCATCGCGACGCAGATGCTCGAGTCGATGATCTCGGCGCCTCGGCCGACGCGCGCGGAGGCCTCCGACGTGGCGAACGCGATCTTCTCGGGCGCGGACGCCGTCATGCTCTCCGGCGAGACCGCGGTGGGGCGGTACCCGGCGGTGGTGGTGCGGACGATGTCGAGGATCGCCGAAACGGCCGAGTCGTCGATGGAGTACTCGCTGAAGGAGGCGGAGGAGGCGAGGCACAGCGCGGACGTCACGCAGGCGGTGAGCGCGGCGGTGGTGGAGCTCGCGAACGACATCGGCGTGCGCGCGATCATCACGTCCACGCAGTCCGGTGCCACCGCGCGGTCGGTGGCGAAGCACCGCCCGGCCGCGCCGATCGTCGCGATCACGCCGTCGCTGGAGGTGGCGCGGCAGCTGCGGGTCGTGTGGGGGGTGCAGCCGGTGGCCGTGCGGCCGTCGAAGTCGATCGAGGACATGATCGCGCTGGCGGTGGACGCGGCACGGGAGCAGCGGCTCGTCGACCCGGGAGACCTCGTCGCGATCACCGCCGGCGTCGCGGTGAACCAGCCCGGCTCGACGAACCTGATCCAGGTGCGGACGGTGCCGTAGGGGCCGGCTCCCGCGCGGGCAGGGCGGCCCACCCCGGGCCCGTATAGCACATGTGAACAACCGGGAAGACGCCTCAATGCGAAACACCAGGTCATGGGCACCATTCGATCTCTCGAAGCATGCTGGTTTGTTCACATGTGCTATAGGGATGGAAGGGAGGGAGCACGGAGGCCGCCCCGCAACCCGGCGCCCATCCACCTCAACCCGAGGTAGAGGCTTCCAGCACATGTGTGATACGATCGCGGGCGAGACTTTCGCTGGCCTTCTCACGGGACAGACCGAAGCAGATGGCATCCACGGCACGGACGCGGCATGGGGCTTCAGCGAGAGCGGGCAAGGCGGCTTCCAAGGCGAAGACGCCGGCGAAGCGCGTGCCCGCTCGGCCGTCGCGCACTCCCGCTCGGGCGAAGACGGCTCCGGCTCGCCGCGCTCCCGCCGCGAAGCAGAAGCCGGGCCGGCCCCGCCGGCGTACCCCGATGCTTCCGGTGGCGATCGTCGTTGCGCTCGCGCTTCTGGGGTGGTTCCTGTATCCGATGGCCCGCATCCACTACATCGAGCAGCGCAAGGTGGCGAGGCTGCAGTCGCAGCTGGCGTCGATCCAGGAGCGGAACACCGCGCTGAAGGCGGAGGTCGAGAAGCTCAAGACGCCGGAGGGAGTGGAGGAGGCGGCTCACGAGCTCGGCCTCGCCAGGCCGGGCGAGCAGGTGTGGGTGAGCGTGCAGGGCGACACGGTCGGGTCGGCGCCGGGAACGGCGACGCCCGTGCGGACCGCAGCCGCCGCCGACGACCGCTGGACGCGGATCCTCGACACGATCTTCGGGGCGGGCCCGTGAGCGTCTTCGAGCTCGCCGACGAGGCCGTCCTGGCCGCCCAGCTGGGCCGCCCGCCGAGAGCGCCGTGGCGTGTCGCCGTCCGCTGCCCGCACGGGCACCCGCGAGTCGCCGTCTCGCCTTCGCGCCGCGCCGACGGCGCTCCTTTCCCCACCACCTTCTGGCTGACGTGCCCGAAGCTCGTCGAGGCGGTAGGCGACGTCGAGTCGGCGGGTGGCGTAGCGGAGTGGGAAGCGCGGCTCCGCGACTCGCGCGACCTTCGCGAGCGAGAGCGGGCGGCGCGAGCGGCGTACGTGCAGGCGCGAACCGCGGAGAGCGGCGGCTCGGACGCGTGCGACGGCGCGGGCATCGCCGGCGTGCGCCGCGACGGCGCGGTGAAGTGCCTGCACGCGAGGGTGGCCGCGTACCTCGCGGGCATCGACGACCCCGTGGGCGAGGGCGTTGCCGCGGGCCTGCCCGAGGTTTGTGCCGACGAAAGGTGTCGCGAGCTCGCGGCGCTGTGGAAGGAGCTCCAGTGAACGGCTTCGGCGTGCGCTATGCGGCGATCGACGTCGGCACCGTCTCGACCCGTCTGCTCATCGCGGACGTCGGCGGCGGCGAGGTGACCGAGATCCTGCGTCGCACGATCATCACTCACCTCGGAGAGGGGCTGACCGAGACCGGCAGGCTGTCGGACGAGGCGATGGCGCGGGTCGCGAACGTCGTGCAGGGCTTCGTGCGGGACTGCGCCGAGGCCGGCGCCGAGCGGACGATGGCCGTCGCGACCTCGGCGTGCCGCGACGCGTCCAACGGCGAGGTCCTCCTCGACATGCTCGACCGCCTCGGCGTCCGGCCGGAGATCATCTCGGGCGGCCGGGAGGCGCAGCTGAGCTTCCTGGGTGCCACGTACGGCCTCGACGACGAGGACATCCTGGTGGCGGACATCGGCGGCGGCAGCACCGAGCTGATCCTGGGCGCGATCGAGGAGGCCGAGGGCGAACG